>JAFBAP010000007.1 GCA_019247695.1 Verrucomicrobiota bacterium
GATGGGGAAGTGGGCCGGGCCAACTACGAGGATAACACCATCACCGGCGGGGTGCGCATCACCTTCTAGGCGGCGCAAGCTTGCGCGGTTGCTCACCCACGCCGCCCTTTCTTCATGCTCAGAGCGGTAGTGCTGTGGGCGCTCGTCAAGGTGCTGTTGAATGGCGCCGCCCGGGGGGCGGACGCCCGCGTGGCGCTTGCGGGGCCAAGCGGACCTGCCTCCGTTTGTAACCCGGTTGGCGGCGGTTTTCGCGGTTAACCTAAGTTCCGGAGCATCGAGGCAACTCGCCTCGAGAAACCGAAAGGCTCCGAATCTTTCGGGCGACAAGGCCGCTTCTTACACGTGAAATCCCGGCAACTCTACGAAAATCAAGACCATTTAGGCCATTATTTCGGTAGAAGTCCGGCGGGAGGGGGTTACTGCCGGATGCTGTGCACCTTGTGGAATTGGTCTTCCACCATTTAGACAGTTGCCTTGGTGGAATTTCGACCGGGTTTCAGCCCCGAAGGAGCGGCAGAACTTAGCCCAACGTGTCCGCGTTACATCGGTCTTAGGCCCAACGGGTCGTGAGAACTTAGTCTAGGGTTTACCCTAAGGAACCGTAAAAATCCCGGTGAGCCCTCCTAAGGCATCACGTCCGTACGCCCATCCAAACAAACACCCGCCCCGCCGGGTTGGATTTGCTGAAGGGGCGGCAGAATCCGTGCGCGACGCCTTCTGCCGCCCCTTCAGTGTCCAACAGGGACAGGTCTTGACCGCGTCAAGCCAAGCGTTCTGGAACGGGGACAGACCCCAACGTTCTCGAATGGGGACAGACCCCAACGGGAACGGGAACAGACCCCGATAGGAATAGAGGAACGGGGACAGACCCCAATCGGAACTCTCGTTCTGGAACGGGGACAGACCCCAATGGAACGGGGACAGACCCCAGACGGAACTCTGGCGGCGGCCGCGCCTGGAAACGGGGACAGACCCCAATGGCGCATGGCGGCATTGCCGGGACAGTCGACTCGGCGGCATCGAGGTGTACCGTCGGGGAGACGATCCGCAACTTGATCTCAAACGAACCCCGGACGGCCGTATCGCAATCGGCTTAACCGCTCAGGGTACTCGTCGGGCGCAATACAGTTTTCAACTCGCGCACGAGTTCTGCCACGCCCTGCGCCAGAACGCCGGCCCGCGTGACCGGAACACGATCATCGCGATCCGATTGTTACCCCTTTTCGAATCGGAACCGCGCGGTTGGGAAACGCTCGTGTTCCTCAATCCACCGTTCTGCGGACCCCAACGCGTCGCTTGCGCAACGCCTCGCCGCGTGGCGCTTGCGGTGCCACGCGGACCTGCGCCCGTTTTTAACCGGGTTGGCGGCGGTTTTCGCGGTTAAGTTGTAGCGGCTCCGCACCACCTGCGGTGCAATTGATGGTGACAAAATCCAAGTTTCTGGCGGATTCAATGTTGCCGGCTATCGCCTGATTTTTTCCTGGTGATCTCGTCCCGTCGCCTGGCCTGAAACTGAATCGCTCGCGCACATTTTGGGGTTCTTGGCGCGTTGCCGCACTCAAGAACCGCCGATTCGGTCCGATGTCCAGGCAAAGCATATGTCAACGGCTCAGCTTTCGATTCAACGCACGCACACTGCCGGACCGAAGTCCCGGGGTCTCCCCCTTTTGTGCCTGCTCTGGTTTATGGCCGCGGCCGGCCTGGGGTATCTGTCGTCTGCGCAAGTCGATGCTCACGCCCAGGTCTGTTTTTCGATCGGCCTGCTGGCGCTCCTGTTCGCCTTCAAGCGGGCGCGCAATGATCGGCGTCTCTCACGCATTTTTTTCCTCGCGATCGCCACGTTCGTCGTCTTGCGATATTTCTTCTGGCGTACCCTGTACACCCTCGAGTTCACCGATTGGCTCAGCTTTACCTGCGCGCTGATTTTGTACGGGGCCGAACTCTATGGAATCATCGTTTTCCTGATCGGCAACTTCATCAATATCAGCCCGATCACACGTGAGCCGGTCCCGTTGCCGCCCCCGGAAGGTCTGCCGACGGTTGACGTGTTTATCCCGAGCTACAATGAAAGCCCGGCCATTCTTGAAGCGACCCTCCTGTCTGCGTTGCAGATGCGGTACCCGCAGGATAAGCGCAAGATCTACTTGTGCGACGATGGCGGCACCGATCAGAAATGCCAGTCTGGCAGCGAGGAATCCAAGATGGCGGCCAGAAAACGCCGGCGCGAGTTGACCGCGTTGTGCGAAACGCTCGGGGCGCATTACCTGACGCGACCGGCGAACCGGGGTGCCAAAGCCGGAAATCTGAACGAGGCATTTAAGAGGACGGGCGGCGACCTGGTGGTCATCTTCGATGCCGACCATATGCCGACGGTGGATTTTCTTGAAAAGACCGTCGGCTTATTCACGCAGGACGAAAAGTTATTTCTCGTCCAGACTCCGCATTTCTTCGTTAACCCCGACCCGGTTGAGAAAAACCTGGGCACGTTCTTCCAAATGCCGAGTGAGAACGAAATGTTCTACCGCGCGATTCAGAAGGGGCTCGATTTCTGGAATGCGGCTTTCTTCTGCGGTTCGGGCGCGGTCATGCGCCGCCGTCACCTGGAGATCACGGGCGGACTTTCGGGAGATACCATCACCGAAGATGCCGAAACGGCGTTGACGCTTCACGCCAAGGGTTACAACAGCGCCTACATCTCCACTCCGCTCCTGTCAGGTTTCGCGCCGGAAACGATGGGCGCCTTCATCAAACAACGAATCCGCTGGGCCCAGGGCATGGTGCAGATTTTACTGCTCAAGTGCCCGCTCCTGATCCGTGGTCTGACGCTGCCGCAGCGACTCTGCTATTTTAACAGTTGTATCTTTTGGTTCTTTCCGTTCGCCCGCCTGACCTACCTCCTGGCACCAACCGCCCTGCTTTTCTTCGGGTTGCGGATTTATGCCGCCAACTGGCAGACGTTCGCCACCTATGTGATTCCGTACGTCGTCACGGTTCTCAGCGTATCACACTACCTTTATGGTAAGTTCCGTTGGGCGTTCATGTCTGAACTGTATGAACTCTTACAGTCGGTTTACACCGTCCCGGCGATCTTTTCGACCATCCTGAACCCGCGAGCCCCGACATTCAACGTCACACCAAAGGGAGAGACGCTTTCGCGGAATTTTATCTCCCCCCTGGCAACGCCCTTCTATGTCCTGGCGTTGATCAATTTTGGAACGGTTGCAGCCGGTATTTACCGGCTTATGCAACTGCAAAACCGGGATGACATCTATCCGGTTGCGATCACTTTGTTTTGGTCGGGCCTGAACACCATCATGCTGCTGGCGGTCCTCGGAGCATTGCTCGAGCAGAGGCAGCGGCGGGTTACGCCCCGCATGCCCGCGATGATCAATGCGACCCTGCTCATTGACGAGCTCGAACTGCCGTGTCGAGTCGGCGATCTTTCATTAGGCGGATGCAAGATGGTCTTCAAGGGCCTAAGCGAACGCACCTTCCATAAGCCTGGCCGAACCCAGCTGAGGATCAGAATCGACGATGAGGAATCGGAACAGCTTCTGAACCTGCAACTGCGCAATCTCCGGTTGGAAGATCATTCAGGCGAGATCATCGTGGGCGCAGAATTCGCCCACCAGAGTCTGGAAGAGACCCGCGCGAAGGTTCGTCTGGTCAGCGGGAGCCGCCAGCGATGGGTTGAATTCCAGAAACGGCGCGAGTCCCGCCTGGGTGTGCTCGGATGTTTCATCAGCTTCACCTATATCGGGGTGAGGAACTCAGCCCTTCACCTCTCCCACCTTATTACCCATGCCGGCGACTCAGTCACGGGTCGCGGCCGCGTACTGGAAACGCAGAGCTTCGAAAACTAATGAGAACAACCGCCAGTCTGCCTTTTGTGTATAACAGATGGCTCACGCGGGCATTCGCCACGGGCGTTTGCTTGTGCCAGGTCGCTGTGCAAGCTCAGTTGGTTGATCCCAACGCGGCGGCGCTTCGGCCGGCCGATCCGGCCGCCCGGGGGGCGGAGACCCAGGCTGCACCTGACCCGTCGTCCAGCCGCGTGCGCACCAGAACGGTCCTGGGCCGTATCCGGCAGCCCTCACCGGCTGCAGCCGCGCCCACCGCGGATTCAAAAAGCGCGGCTCCGGCTTCCGGCCGGCATGAGCCATACCTTTCTGATCTGGATACGATTCTCAGCGCGTCAGCGCAACCGTGCGAAATCCATCTTTGTTTCGCCGGCGGCCCCGAGTTGAGCGACGTGCAGCTTGCCCAGGGGGCGGCGGTGACCCAGGCACTCGCGCTACGGGCCGGTTACCGCCCCTTGATCGTGTCCCACGGAGCCAACCCCGAGCTGGGAAAATTCAACGTGCTGATCGGCACGGTTGAACAGCTCCGCGGCTATTTCACCGAACAGGAAGCCAAACGGATCACGACGGGTTACCTGGGGCTGCAGCCGATGCGGCCGGTTAGTGCGGACCGTAAAGAGCCGGAGGGGTTCGTCCTGGTCGTTGCCGGGCGCGCGCCGGAAGACATCGACAGCGCAGTCCTCAGTCTGGGAGTGGTGCGGGTTAGACTCCCCGATGCGGCGACGACCCCGATTCGTGAGGTGGTGCTGCCGGAGCATGCACCGTTCTCCCGCCAGAACCCGCTCGAGCCTGACAAGGCCCTCACGTTTGCCCAGCTCCGTGATCGGGGTGCGACCTTCGTGGCGGAGCCGTCCGGGGTATCGGTTGACCTTTTCTTCCCGGGTTTCCTCCGCAACGACGGTACGCCCGAGGTGAAACTTAATCTTCATTATGTCCTGCGAGCACGCGCGTTTCGTTCGACCGGCGCACTGAAAGTGCAGCTTAACGGTCACGATCTCGAAGCCCGTGAAACGGCTGCAAGTTCCTCAGCTTCGGGTGGAACCGAAAGCTCGTTTGTCCTTCCGATCCGGGATTTCGAGTATGGCCGGAACGTGCTGCAGATCACGACGCCGGCTATGGCGGAAGAACCGGTGGGAAGAAAAGACCTGCAGATCTACTCCGATTCGACTCTCACCCTTCCGAAGCTCGAGACGGGTCCGAAACTTCCTGACTTACAACTGACGAGTCGCACCTTCTATCCGTTCATCGGCCAGCCGGACGGTTCGGACCTGGCGGTGCTGCTGGCCGGGCGCGAGGCGGAAACGATCGACGCGGCGTGGACCTTTCTTTGTCGCCTGGCGCAGTCGGCCAACACCTTCTTCTATGCAGCACAGCTAACCTCCGGGGAACTTCAGCCGCGGCGTCATGTGGTCGTGATCGGCACGTACGATCATTTGCCGGACCCTTTCCGCGGGTTGATCGCGCTTCGCGCCTTCGATGAGACGCGTCGCAACGTCCCGCTGGCGAAAGTTGACAGCCTTTCCTCCGGCATAAATCTGAAAGGGCTGATCGAGCGGTTTGTAGACGAGCACCGGAAACGGGTCGCTAGGCACAACGACGCAGACACGCCGGCCGGCCTGCCTCCTGCAGTTAGTGAGTCCGATCGGGATTATGGCGTGCTCGCAACGGCACCGCCAACGGTACCCGACCAGGGCTGGAGTCTCGTCGTTACCGCTTTCAGCCAGCAAAACCTCCTGCATCGGGTGCAGAACCTGGTCCGGCCCGCGTTTTGGGATCAGCTTCGCGGCGATATCGTCCGTTGGAAGGAAGAGCCTTCCTCCTTTCAGGCGCGCGTACCCGGTGAGGCGCCCAAAGTGATGCGCGTCCGGCGGGTCGAACTGCTCCTGGGCGAATCCTTGGATTTCCGGATCTGGGTCGCACTGGTTGCGGTTTTCCTGGTCGGGTTCGTGATCATCACCGCGCGCGTTCTCTCGAAGTTTGATGAGGCCCTGCTGCTTCGCCGGCGCCGTCCGCAACCATGAACAAGCATCCGAGCTTTCGCAGCGCCGCCATCTGGGTGGTGATCTGCCAATTGACGGCAGGCGCATGGGCAGCGAGCGCGCCAGGTCAGACGGATGCCCAGGAGGCGGTCTGGCACAGCTTCAAAGAGCGTTTCCTTCGCGACGACGGCCGCGTCGTCGACGATGCGAATGGCGGGGTGTCCCATTCGGAAGGCCAGGGATACGGCCTGATCCTGGCCGAGGCAAACCATGATCAGGAGAGCTTTGACCGGATCTGGAAATGGACCGACGCACACCTCCGCCGGCGCAGCGATCGCCTCTTCGCGTGGCGGTGGAAACCCGGCTTTTTCGGCGCCCAGGTCGACCAGAATAACGCTACCGATGGCGACCTGCTGATCGCCTGGGGTTTATGCCGGGCGGCTTCAACCTGGCAGAATCCGGCATTTCGAGACGCATCCGCCGAGATCGCGTCCGGCATCCGGCAAAAGCTGATCCGGGCCTCCAAGTTTGGCCCGGTGCTCCTTCCCGGAACGGAGGGCTTCGAAAAACCCGAAGGACTGATCGTCAATCTCTCTTACTGGGTCTTTCCTGCCTTCAGGGCCCTGGCGAAGGTCGATCCGGCAGTGGAATGGCCGATGCTTGAGCAGTCCGGGCTGAAGCTGATCGGGGTCGCGCGTTTCAGCCCCTTTGACCTGCCCCCGGACTGGCTGTTGATCGGCAAAGATTCGGTCGATATCGCCGACGGTTTCGAACCCGTTTACGGGTACAACGCCACCCGGATTCCGCTTTATCTGGCATGGGCCGGAATCGAACCGGCCAGGTATTACAGCGCCTTCCGGCAAATCGGCCGCCTCGCAGGCAATGCGCAGCCGCCTGCCCGAGTCTTCCTGCCGGCCGGAAACTTCGGCGAAGAAGCGGCCCTGCCGGGCATGCGCGCAATCTACGAATTAATCGAGGGCCCCGGTGACTTGCATCCCGCAGCCCTGCATCCACCCTACCGCAACCCAAACGCCACGGAACCCTACTTCTCCGTGAGCCTCGGATTGCTGGCTAACTGTGCCGGCGAAGAAGCCGGCGCCCCAAGACCCTAGCCGAACAATGATCATTCGACGCACTTTAGTAAAAGGCTTCCTGCTCTTAGGGATTTCAACCGCCGGGCTTTGCCAAGCCCTGCCGGACCCGGATGTACCGGCTGCCGCCGCAAACCCGGATGGCAGCGGGCCGCGACCGGCGTTTCTACAGGAGCCCGCGCCGAAGCCGGCCCAGACCCCGGTCGACGATGGAGCCGGTCCGCGCACGATGAAGACGGAAATCGAGCTTCCCGTGCCGGAGCCGACCGCCCAGGCACCGGACGGTGAGGTTATCCAACCCGTCGTCCCTAACCGAGATCCCTTCTTCACCTTTGGCGACGAGCAGGCGAATCCGGCCGCCGAAAAACCACCTTTAGCCAAGACGAATAACGCTTCGCCGGACAACGGCCAACCGCGGGTCATTTTCGGTGGCGAACCGCAAGACCACGCAACGCAAACACCTGAGCAACCGGGTACCCTTTTGGATCCGCCCCCCCTCCAGAAGGCGATCACACCGGCCCCAAAGCCACCCGTACCCGTAAGAAAGCCCGAGGATCCGGCCGCGCTTCTCCGGCAACAGCGCTATGCGGAGGTGGAACCCGTTGCGCTCCGGGATCAGAGCGCGGGTCTGGCCAGGGGGCTCGGTTGGGCTTACTACAAGGCGGGCCGCAGCGCGAAAGCGGTCACGTGGTTTCAGCGAGCGATAGAATGGGACGAATCCGATTACGAAGCCGCCTACGGGCTGGCGCTGGCCCTCACTCGCGAAGGCGAATATGACAAGGCCGAAGAGACGGCTCGATGGAGGCTGCAGGAGTACCCGCGCATGCGTAAGGCCCTGGGCGATATTCTTACCGCGCGCGCGGTCGCGACCTACAAGAGCAAGGACTACCCGCGAAGCCTCGAACTCTTCACGCAGGTGGAGACCTACCGGAGCCTGAGCCGTGATGAGCAGATCGTACGGGCATGGGACTATTTTCAGACCGGCGATTTAACGCGCGCCGCTCAGGAATTCGAAAAGCTGTACGCGGCGCGGCCGGATAAATTTGCCGGGGCGGGGGTCTATGCGACGTACGCCCAACAGCGCAACTGGGCTCGGCTCGAAGAATTGTCCCACGCCGGCGGCCCGGTCGCCGACCTTTACCGTGAGTACGTGGCGGGGCGTTATTACGATCGCCGGTTGTATGCCAACGCGTACGCCGTAGCGCCCCAGAAGTATCCGCAGTTGAGCGGCTACACTTCGCCCTCCGTCGAGACATCCGGTTACGCTCGGTTTAAATCGGGTTCCGAAGGAACATCCCAACTTCGTGAAATCCGGGGCGACGTGGCCGGGAGTTTTTATCAGGATACCATAAATCGGCTCTGGGCCGACGTTGGTTGGACGAGTCTTGACGCAGGCCACCTGCAAGATGGTGCGTTCGTCGGCCAGGCGCCGCTGACCGGCCCGCGCTCGTTCACAGCCGCGCCGCGTACCTCTTACAATTCACTATTCGATGCTCGCGTCGGCTACGAACGGTTGGGCAACTATACCCCTTCGGTGGAGTTGGGCATCTCTCCGGCCGGCGGTGCGGTCGGACCAACCGTGGTCGGCAATCTCAGCCTGGCCGGCAAGCCTGAGTGGGGCGAATGGCTCATCGACCTCTACCGCAGCAGCGTCAAGCAATCGATTCTCAGTTACACGGGATTCCGGGATCCGTATACGGGGACAACGTGGGGACGCGTCAGCGAGGATGGCATCAATCTGGCCGGCTACGACCAGTTGACCGATAGCTGGTCCCTCTTCGGCCAGGCCGGTCTCAGCGTGCTCGAGGGCGAGAACGTTGACACCAATAACCATCTCAAGGCCAGCGTGGCCCTGAACTACCAGATCCGTCATCCGGACTTCGTTTATCTGACCGTGGGGCCGGCGCTCAATTTCGAGCATTACGGCAAGAACCTCTCTTTCTTCACGTATGGCCAGGGAGGCTATTTCAGCCCCGACTACCTTTTCCAGGGCGTCGTGGCGCTGAGATTTATGACCAAGGAAGCCCGCCCTTATCTCGTCAAAGGAAATCTCGCCGTGGGCCTTCAGAGCTACAAGGAAGATTCCACCCCTATCTTTCCCCTGGGTAACACGGCAGGCGTTTATCCGGGTAAAAGCGACCAGACGTTTGTCGCCAACGCCGACCTGTCCGGGATGTTTCTGCTGACCCCTCACATCGCCTTCGGGGCAAGCGTCGGGTACGATAAGACGGGAGATTACTCCGAATTCGTCGCGAGCGCGTTTTTGAAGTTCTTTTTCGAACCGCGCCGCGGCCTGTTCGAGAGCGATTTCAGAACCGTTTACTAACGGCCCGGGAAGACGCGATGAAGGAGCTTCAGGGAACGAGGACCGTCCTGGTCGTCGAGGATGAACCCGCCGTCCGCCGCTTGGTGGCCGCAGTTCTGATACGGACAGGCTACTCGGTAATTCAAGCGGGCTGCGCGGATGAAGCGCTCATGGAACTGGAAAAAGTCACCCCCGATCTGATCCTGCTGGACTACGTCCTGCCGGACATGGATGGCGTGCTGCTGCTGCGAATCATCCGATCCCGTCCCCCATGGCAATACGTCCCGATCATCTTTTTGACCGGCAAAGTTGATCTCCCGAGCAAGCGGCAAGCC
The DNA here is from genome assembly GCA_019247695.1 of Verrucomicrobiota bacterium. Lineage (NCBI taxonomy): Bacteria > Pseudomonadati > Verrucomicrobiota > Verrucomicrobiota bacterium. The sequence goes on from JAFBAP010000007.1 coordinate 9,571, forward strand.
CTCGAGTTCGGTGCCCTGGATTACATCGCAAAACCGTTCGACCCGGAAGATCTCGCCGCCCGGATTGACGCTCAGGTACGCCGCAAAGACCGGGAGGAGGAAATGCGCCGGAAAGCGGCGGCGACGGCGGAAGCAACGCGCCGTGCCCTGGAAACCTCCGAGCAACGTTTCCGCACGCTCGTTGAGAACTCGTTTGATCTTGTCTGTGAGTTGGACAGCGAACTGCGGATGGTATACGCGAGCCCGAATCACAAAAGCATCCTGGGATACGATCCCGTAGCGCTGGTCGGAGAAAGTTGGATCGAGCTCGTGCACCTCGAGGACCGCTCGTCTGCCGGCGAAAAACTGCGGCGGGCATTGCAGGGCCAATCCGGCGTTCGCACCCAGGCGCGCTTCCGGGATCCGGGCGAGCGGTGGCGGTGGTTGGATATCTCCGGCAGCGTCCTGGCCGACGCCGAGCCGCGTCTCCTGCTGGTCGCGCGAGACATTACCCAGGAGAAAGAACTGGAGGCCCGCCTCGCCCACCTGGCCCTGCGTGATTCCGTGACCGGGTTGGGAAACCAACAACAATTCACCGCCGAGCTGGCTTCAATCCTGCAAGAGTGGCCCCGGCGCGGGAGGGGCGCGTTGCTGGTCGTCGATCTGGACGACTTTAAACTGGTTAACGATACCCAGGGACACCCCGCCGGTGACCGCGCGTTGCTCAGCGTCGCTCATTTCCTGACGGAAATTTTTCCCCGGCCGCACTCGATCTGCCGGGTTCGAGGCGACGAATTCTGCGTCATTCTTCGCGGCGTCGGCGAGGACAGTGCCCGCGCCGCGGGGGAACGCCTGATCGAGGCCATGCACAAGCACCCGATAGTCCTGGACGGCAGGGGCGTCGCCATCACCCTTTCGGCAGGCATCGCCCTCATTGAGCCGTCCATCACGTTCGAGGAGCTCACCGCAAGGGCCGACTCGGCGCTCTACGCCGCCAAAGCGGCCGGGAAAGGTCGCTTCGTTCTATACAAAGGAAATAGTGAGGAGTTGGTGAGAATCAAGTCCGGCGCCGCGTGGTACTCGCGTATTACGGAGGGCCTTTTCCAGGGCCGGTTTGAACTTTTCTACCAGCCAATCGTTGACTTCAAGCGAAACCGCCTGTTCTGCAGCGAAGCCTTGCTCCGCTATCGTGCCGGCGACGGCAAAATCCATCTGCCCGGCGAATTTCTGCCCGCGGCCGAGCGTTTTCGCCTGATGCAGCAACTCGACAGCTATGTGCTCGCGCGGGTTCTGACGACCCTGCGGGAAAACCCGACGAGCCGCGTGGCGATTAACCTCTCCGGGCAGTCGGTCAGCGACCCGGAGATGCACGGTTACATTCGGACGCACCTCGCCGAAAGCGGGGTGGATCCCAAACGCGTGATTTTCGAGATCACGGAGACCGTCTTTATTACGAATCTGTGTCAGGCGAGACGCTTGGTAGAAGAGCTCCGCGCCATCGGGTGCGGATTCGCCCTCGACGATTTCGGTTCCGGCTTTTCGTCACTCAGCTATCTGAGGAGTCTTCCCGTAAATATTGTCAAAATCTATGGCGGCTTTGTGAAACGAATCGCCTCTGATTCAGTCGATTTCACACTGCTCCGCTCGATTCACGAGACCGCCCACCTCCTCGGCAAACAAACCGTGGCCGAATTTGTAAATTCAAAGAAGACTTGCGCTCTCCTGAAGCAAATCGGAGTCGACTACGGCCAGGGATTTTACCTCGGCAGAGCGCGTCCTCAGTTTCCCCATGCCGAACCAGCCGTCGCAACGGCGTGAGGACGGCCCCGCGGGGAGACGCATCTGTAAAGAATACCAGGTTTTTCAGCGGTGTCGCGATTTGTATGGGGGATATGTCATTGACCGGCCGGATGAACCGCTCGGAATTCTTTTCACTGAGAACTAGCATTTTGAGTCGCGTTTCTTAGAATGCAGCGGCTTACCTGAACCTTGAGCTCACCGCTCAATCCGAACTCATTATGAATCATCCTCGTTTATTCACTCGTCTATGGGTGTTGCTGTTACTCCTCTCAGGACCAAAGGTTGTGCTCGCCCAGAACTACCTCCACACCAGCGGGGCGACGATCGTCGACTCGCAAGGCACGCCGGTCCGGCTGACTGGCGTCAGCTGGTTCGGCCTCGAGACCAGTAATTACTGTCCGCACGGCCTCTGGGCACGCTCCATGGACTCGATGCTGGACCAGATAAAAAGTCTGGGCTACAACATGATCCGGGTTCCGTACTGCAACCAGCTGTTTGACCCCGGGAGTACCCCCAACGGCATCGATTACAATTTGAACCCTGACCTTCAAGGGCTCACCGGCCTGCAGATTCTGGACAAACTGGTCGCCGGCGCCGGGCAGCGCGGATTGAAGATCGTCCTGGATCGACACCGGCCTGATTCCGGTTCGCAGTCCGCCTTGTGGTACACGAGCCAATACCCGGAGGCCCGGTGGATTGCAGACTGGCAGATGCTTGCTGCGCGTTACCTGGGCAACGATACCGTGGTGGGCTGCGACCTTCACAATGAACCGCACGGCGACGCGGACTGGGGATCGGGGAACCTCGCCACGGACTGGCGGTTGGCGGCTGAGCGGGCGGGCAACGCCATTCTGTCGGTCAATCCGAACCTGCTGATCATCGTCGAGGGCATCGAGCACGTCGGCAATGATTACTACTGGTGGGGCGGAAACCTTAGCTTGGCCGGCCAGGACCCGGTCCAGTTAGCGGTGCCGAATCAGCTGGTCTATTCACCGCACGATTATTGCGCGTCTGTGTACAATCAGCCGTGGTTCAGTGATCCTTCTTACCCGAGCAACCTGCCCGCCGTATGGGACGCGCATTGGGGGTACCTCGCCAAAAACAACGTTGCGCCCATCTGGATCGGCGAATTCGGCACCATGGATCAGACGACCTCCGATCAACAGTGGTTCAGGACGCTCGCGAACTACATCCAGGGCAACGGGTTGAGCTTTGCTTTCTGGTGCTGGAACCCGGATTCAGGCGACACCGGCGGTATCCTTCAGAATGATTGGCAGACCGTTAACCAGGACAAACAGTCGGTTCTGCAACCCTTGCTTGCACCGCTGATTGGAAGCAAACCCGCGGCTACGCCGACACCTACACCTACACCTACACTTACTCCGACACCGACACCGACACCTGGACCCAGCCCGACGCTTACGCCGGTGCCGACACCAACCGCGACGCCTGTCCCGACACCACTTCCAAGCCCGACGGTTACACCGACGCCTGCCCCAACGCCGGCTCAAGGGGGGATGGACGTTTCCGGTTCGGTCACAGACAGCAGCAGTGCGTGGTGGGGTGAGGATGACGTCAATATCGTCTGTCAACAGCAGACCACGACCCTTACCGTCACGGTCACGATCCAGAAAACGCCCGGGGTCTCGTTTTCCGGCCAGTTCGTCAACGCCGGAAACTTTACCTCCCATTACCTGGACAACGGCTCAGCGGTGGTTTTCAGTTACCAACTCAATTCCGGTGCGGTCCTTAACCCGGGAACAACCTTGCTGATCGGTTCGCAATACAGCGGAAACGGTACCCCTCATTCGTCATCCGGCGACACGTTCAGCGTTTCCGCCACGGTGGCGGGGGTGACGCAGGTGGTGCAAGGGCACTTTTAGTTTACCGCATGGTTAGGCGTGCGCGATGGCTCTGCTGGCGCGTCGTACAGGCGCCAGGTTGGCCGAGGACAGGCGGCGGCTTGCGCAGATTATACCCCCGTGATTATCGACGTCGTATGACATTACCTGCCCTAACCTCCAGGTGACTTCAGGCGGATAATGTAAGTCGACAACGGAAAGGATTTCACCAGCTCGAAAGGTAGATCGGTTGGCAGCGCGGTATTCAGGACGAGTGCGTATACTTCGCCATCTGTAGGCGCGCCGTGCAAGGCGGCGGCGGCCTGATCCCACCGCGGAGTGAGGTGCCATGGAAGCTCGGAATGCATCAGGAACGGCAGCGTCCATGCATTTTCACCGGCGACCAGAAGCCAGGGTGCCGCGCTGCCGGCCCGCAAGCGGAGCACCTCCTGGTAGGCGGGCCGAACTTCAAGCCTTTGCCGGAACATCACCTGCTCGCGCGCCGCAACGGAGTTCCAGAGTTCGATGGGATGACGTTGACCGCATTGCAGCGGCAAACAGAACGCCGACCAAAGTATGAGCATTCCCAGGAGGGCCGGTTTCCAGAACGGTTGCGCCGGGTGCCCGCTGAACGTCAAAATCGTTTGGCTCACCCCGAAAAGCATGAAGCTTAAGCAGAGGAAACGTACGTTCCAGGGCGTCCAGCACAGGCTCATGCAGGTCAGACCGAAAGCCAGCCAACCGCATACGCTCAACCCCCAGGCAAGGCGGTTTGCCTTTGGTCGCAACACAGTCCACGCGCTGCCGATCATCAGGAGGCAGCCAACCAGTCCGTAATCCGATCCGGAGTCAAACCCGTTCTTCAAGAACAATAGGTTTCCATCGTTGAGATCGCGCCGGTAGCCGGCGTTTTGCAGGTGCAGGCCGGCCAGGAGGGACCGACACTGCCCTTCCAGAAACCCGGCCAAGCCCGAGCGGCAGTCCACGCCATCGATTCCGGCCGACAGGTTCGTGGCACAATACCGCACAAAGTTCGCCGCGCCACCCCGGATGCCGTCTTGGTTCACTGAATCCCGGACGAACTGCTCGGGGCCCGGCAAACGCCCGTACGTTCGCCAAGTCAGGTAATACGTTTCCATGCTTCCGAACACCAGCAGCAACGGCGCGAGGTAGACCGCAAAAACCAGGAAACTTCTGCGGCGTTTCCGCAGTTGCCATGCGGTCACCAGGACGAGCACAATCAGAATTGGAAGGCCGGAAGATTTGGCCCCGCTAAGAAACGCGAGGCTCAGCGCGGCGGTAAACAGGTAGATCCAATGCAAACTCCGCTGGTATCGAACCATCGCCAACAGCCAGCATCCAACCCCAAAGACCACGGCGATGTCATTCTTGCTCGTGGTCGCCTGCAGCATGATGGTAGGCATTGAGAAGGGGGTTAGAACCGACCATAGGGCGGCCTGCGAACCGAAACGGGGTGCAACTAACTGGTAAACGATCGCCAGCAACGCGACAAACTCCAGGAAGCTAGGCAACGCCGTTCCCCAGCCCAGCTTCAAAAAAAGGTAGTGAACCGCGTCAAAGGTCCACGGGAAGATAACCTGCCGAACGGAGTTCCACGCCGCGCTCTGCCAGAAGCCCGCACGTTCCGTGATGAGCAAACGGGCCAGGTTGTAAACGTGTGAATCGGAGGTTGTGATGGGCAAGAGCAGCGCGCAGGCTCCCCAGTACGCAAGCAGGCCGGCAATCAGGACCTTCAAACCGGCGTCGGTTACCAGCGCGTTTCTCGAAGCCGGAATCACTGCAGGATCAGCCATAACCGCGACAACAAAGAGGCTGCTGCAAGGGAAAAAAGAATGACGAAAGGAAGGTTCTCCGGCTTCAATAGTTTCAGACTTGCCGCTACCCACCGGCGGCCGCCGGTTACACCGTCGCCCGTCTCAATCAACTCCGGCCGGTTATGGAAGCGAGAAGCAGGCGGCCGCTTTGCGTCCTGCGGGGCCAACGGGGTTTGGTCCTTCCGATGCTCAGAGTTTCGGTTCATGTGTGTCAGAAGATTCTCCGCACGGTGCTTTCGTTTCATGCCTTAACAGGTTCAAAAAAGTCCGTCGATGCTTTCCGATGCTTGCGCAAGCTCGGCTGCGGGTTCCTCCACACTTAGGCCCGGTCGTTTGTTCTTTAACCTGGGCTTCCGCGCCGACCCAATGCGCCTGTAATCGGGCACACTTTGTTTTTTCACTTTGAAGCTTGCCTTTCGGAGCGGTAGCACCCATAAGCAGGCCGTTATGCCAACGGATGGGCTGATCGTCGCCGTTGTCTTCAGTAAACTCGGCCTCAACGGCCCGCCAGGGACGGCTTTTATGATTTTGGTCAAACCGCAAGACCTTTTGCGGCCATCGCCTGCAATATCATACGCCGGGCATTTTGGGGTGCTAGCGAGACGGAAGAATTAATTCAAGGAAATGATGCGATTTTTAAAGGTTTTTCCTGCCGCGTCCTCCCGATCCAGGCGCTGGATGCGCGTGCCGGTGATCGGGCTTTTAGCGGTTGCGTCCATGGCGACTCTGCACGCGGGAATGTCGTCGGCCAAACCGGCGGAGGGTATCACCAGCGCGATCCCGTACTCCGGGGTGACGCCGCAGGGTCTCACGGTTCCAAATTGCGGCCCGAGCGGCCCCGGCGACCGCAGCGCAGGCAGAGAGGTAGACCGGGGCCGCTCGGTCACCAAACCGGCGGGCGATATGATTCAGGGGACAGCCGGTGCCGGCCTGACGACGCGTCCAAACGAAGCGCCGGCGGAAGGGTCTGCCTCGTCTACCGTGGCCGGCGATTCAGGAGAGATTACCGGGGACGCGGACGGTTCCGCCACGTCACGGGACGGCCGCGGGATTCGCGTGGAGAACGCGGCGGCGACGTTGGACAAAACTGGCCGGATCAGCTGTGACGTGACCCCGAGCGAAAGCGGTTCGCAGGCAGTAACGGGAACCGTCAGCGGTGCGGGCTCGGCGGTTAGACCACGGAGCGGCGGCACCGTGGGTCAAGGTGTGGCCGGGGGTGTGGCCGCTGATTCCGTGGGCATAACTCTTACGGGCGTCGTTACGGTGACCGTAGGCACCTCGCTTGGTAGCGGGCCGGTGACCGTTAGCGGCAACACCAGCAACGTGCAAGTCGAGTCGGGAGTTTCTCCGGCTAACACGTGGGTGTTGCAGCAAGGTGCCACGCTGAGCAATGCAGGTAACCTTACGGAAGTCAGTTCCGCCAACGGCGGCGGCACCCTGACTAACCAAAGCACCGGTACGATCAGTGGTGCCATGGGAACGCCTGCAGTGGACTTGGTTGCAGGCACGGTTAACAACGCGGGCCAGATCGGGAGCGCCGGCGCCCCGGCCGGCATCACGAGCGCGGTCCCGTTCTCCGGGGTGACGTCCGAGGCCCTCACGGTGCAAAATTCCGGTTCCATCATTGGCGGCACGGCGATAGATCTGGTGGCCGGTGGCTCAATCACCAACAACGCAGGTGGGTCGATCACGTCAATCAATGGACCGGCGATCGTGGTAACGGGGGGAGCCGCCACGCTGTCAAACGCCGGGCAGATCACCGGCAACGTTACCCTGGACAACTACTCTGCCAATCAGGTCACCTTGATCGCCGGCGGCACGATCAGCGGCAACCTGAGTCTGGGCACGGCGCCCGCCAGCGCGTTGATCTTGGACGGAAGCGGCTCGCAGGCCTTGAGCCAGGCCGTGACGGGAACCATCACCAACTACGGTTCGGTGATTAAACAAGGGAGCGGCACTTGGGTTATCGACGAGTCCCTGGGCGCTTACGCCGGGGGTACCTTCCTCAACGGCGGTATCCTGGCGGTAGTTAGCGTTGCAGATTTGGGTACCGGACCGTTGAGCTTCAATGGCGGCACGCTCGAGGCGCTGGCGGCCGGTGGCGGGCTCACTCTGATCGAAGCGGTTACCCTCGGGACAGGCGGGGGGACCTTCCTGACGGACGCCGGCACGGTTTCTACCTTAAGCGGGGCGATCACCGGCTCGGGCGGCTTGACCAAGACGGGCTTGGGTACCCTCGTGCTGGCGGGTGCGAATACTTACACCGGAGGCACCTTCCTCAATGCGGGTATCCTGGCGGTAAATACCGACGCCAACCTCGGCGCCGGGCCGTTAACCTTTAACGGCGGCACGCTCGAAGCGCTTGCCGGCGGCGGCGGGCTCACCTCGACAAAAGCGATCACCCTCGCGGCGGGTGGGGGCACCTTCCTGACGGATGCCGGTACGGTTTCCACCCTGACTGGGGTAATCGCCGGCCCGGGTGGCTTGACCAAGGCCGGCCCGGGTACCTTGGTGCTGACCGGGGATAATACCTACACCGGCAACACCACGGTCAGCGCCGGCACCCTTCAACTCGGCAACGGGGGCACGACCGGCAGCGTCATCGGGGATATTTTCGATGCCGGCCTTCTGGTCTTTGACCGTTCGGACGTCTTCACCTACGGCGGGCTTATCAGCGGGCCGGGAAGCGTTGCGCAGGTTGGAACCGGCACGACGATTCTCACTGCAGACAACACTTACACCGGCGGAACCACGATTGCCCCCGGCTCTACCCTCCAATTGGGCAATGGGGGGTCTACCGGCAGCGTGGTGGGTAATATCGTTGACGACGGCACGTTGATCGTCGACCGGAGCAACGCCCTTAGTTTAACCGGGGCGATCAGCGGCACGGGCGACCTGGAACAGAACGGCCCCGGCACGACGACCCTCACCGGCGTCGACACTTATACAGGTGCGACGACGGTCAACGCCGGCAGCTTGATCGTGGACGGTTCGATCGCAAGCGCGCTGACGACGGTCAACCCGGGCGGGGTACTGGGGGGCAGCGGCTTCATCGGCGGCAGCGTGGTTAACGGCGGCATCGTCAGTGCGGGCAGTCCGGTCGGCACCCTGACGGTGGCGGGCAACTACACCCAGACGCCAACCGGCACGCTGCGTCTCAGCCTGGCGCCGGGCGCCACCAGCCTGCTGGCCGTGGGCGGCACGGCCAGTCTGGCCGGCGCCCTCCAGTTGGTGCCTCTTGCCGGCTTCCAATTCCGCATCGGCACTACGCTCACCGTCCTCACCGCCGCGGGCGGGGTGACCGGCACTTTCAGCACCCTCAATCCCTTTGTGGCCGGTACCATCGTCGAAGGCACCCTCGTTTACCTGACCGGCAGCGTCGCGCTCGAAGCAGTCCAGGGGTCCTTTACCACCGTAGCCACCACGCCGAACCAATTGGCCGTCGCCCATGCCCTGGACGCCGCGGCGCGCGACCCCCGGGCCGCCGCCCTCATCGGCTTCCTGGATACCCAACCGCTCAACCTGCTGGCCCGCGATCTGGATCTCATCTCGCCCGATGAGTTGACGGCCTTCAACAGCCTCGGGGTGGCCCTGACCGGCGTGCAGGTGGCCAACGTCGAACGG
>JAFBAP010000008.1 GCA_019247695.1 Verrucomicrobiota bacterium
CAGCTTTGAAGGGCTGCTGCCGGCGGCCACCCGGGCCAAGGCGCTGCGGGCGCGGGGGCAGTTTGAACGCTTGTACCTGGTGGTCGATCAGCAGCAGCGCTGGCAAAGCGCGCTGTTGCCGGTGCCGGCCTCGGTGCTGCTGGACCCGTTGCTGGTGGGCGAAAAGCGGGAGGGCTTCCGCAGCCGCTATTACCTCATTGACCAGTTTGACCTGACGCACGCCGAGGACTACCTGGCCAGCGAATTCCTCTGCGAACCGGCTGAACCCCGGCCCGCTGAAGATCGAAGTTAGTCTTGCGGGCGAGTCGCGGCCCGGATTCGCACAGTAAAACTCTATTGTGAACTGACCCGGTCGCGTTGAACCACCGGTCCGGTGCGGGTGCATGCCCCCCACGCGCCGGCTTCCGGTTCGTGTCCGTGTTACTCGGCCGCGGTCCGGAGGTCGCTGTCCCCGGTCACCTCATCCCAATCGTACCCCAGGAATAGGGCGAATCCGGCCAACTCCAACTCCCAGCCGTGACGACGACGGCGGTATTCGCGCCAGCCCGCCTCCGGATCGGAAGGAAGGCGAACACCCGCACCTTTTAACCGGCGCAAGGTATCCTCGTAACGGTGACGCCAGCGCGCGGGCTCCTCGGTCGTGGGCACGCTCTCGCGGCCGGGTTCATCCTCTGCGATGGCCGTACCCCGGCCCACCCCGACGGCGACGGCGAGTTCAGAGAGCACATGGCGGCCGGTTTCCTCCAGGGTTCGCAGCTCAGGATGACGGCAAAGATCTTCGTAAGCCTGGCTGTCCAGGCAGGCCCGTGTGACTGCGCAACCCTCGAGCACGAGAAAGAGCATTCGAGGCAAACTTTTGTGCACCTGCGTGGGATGGAAGTAGTGGATAAGCGGGTGCTCGATGTGGCTTTCCAATAACCCTTGAAGGTCCCGGGCGGCGCTCGCAAAGAGCGATTCAAGCCCGACAAAGCGGCCGTTTACAAAATGGTGCACGAGCAGGCCGGCGACATCGGCGCCTTGGCGAGCCTGGTGATAGAAGGAAAGGGCCACCGCGCGTTTGCGTTCCAGGGCTACAGTGAGGGAGACGAGGTAGGTAACGCCCAGGGAAATAAAGGCAAAGCCGGTAAGCGCCTCACTCAGGGACAGCAGGCGCATCGCCGTCGAGCGCGGGGCGATGTCGCCGTACCCCAAGGTTGTAAAGGTGATCCCGCTGAAGTAAACGGCTTCAATCTCGCGCGAGCTTTCCGCCTTTGCACTGACGATGAAGCTCGCCGGCATGTGCGGCAGGTAAAGGAACGCATAGCCGATGATCAGCAAGACCACCAAGCCGGTAACGAGGCCGGGTAACAGCAACGGACCTACGCCGTTAAGCAGGCGATGACGGCCGGCCCGCGAGCGGCGGAACGCCACGGCGCGCGCCAAACGCCAAATCGTGCGGGTAAGCGCTTCGCTTACAGGGCCCGAGCGGCCGCGTGCATGGAGGATGGTGCCGTAGATATCAACGGCCACCAACCCAAGCAGGCCGAAGCCGAAGGCGGTAGTGATCTGAGCAGCAACGTCCATTCCCTTTCACTGTACCTTACCGGAAACCCGGCGGCGGGGGTGCAAAAACACTTCCAGCCGCCCGGATGGCCCGACATTTCAGTTCTCCCGCAGGCGTAAAATCAGGTCAGGGCGACGCCGGCATGCGGATTTTCAACGGCGCGCCGTGCACCCCCCTGACCGGATGGGAGTAACGGGTTGCACGCCATTTGGAAACCCTTTTCTTTTAAGTACATAGAAATACCGTTCGTCTTGCGATTGGGAGTGAAGCGATGCTGCACCTGAGCGAATCTGACTTACGTTTCCTGGTAGAAACGGTGGCCACCAACCGGCGCGATTACGATCACGTGGTCGACCTCGTGCGCGGGAAGGATGATCTTCTCGAGCCGATGCTTGACGATCCGAAACTCGTGGAGCGGCTGTTTCGCGAAGAGGAAACGTTTGTCCGTGTCTCTCCGCATCTGCTTTTCTCGGTCCTTCTTCGCCAGATACGAAGGGAACTGGAAAAAGAGGTATACGTCCTCGAGGTAGACTCGAGGGGGAAACGTATCCCGGTGTTTGAGGCCCCGGCTGTCGCGGCATTGCTCGCGAACCAGGCGACGCGGGATTACCTCGCCGAAATGCTTGCCGCTTTCGCGCGAACCAGCAGCGGAGTCATCTACTGGAAAGAGCATGGCACCTGGCATAAAAGGCGATTCAGCGACATCGACATGGACGACATGATCGAACTCGCCCGCATCATTGACCCGGAAACGCGCCCGGCGCTCTACAAGCGCATCGCCGATATCGCGTTGTTTCTAAGCGGCATCTTTCCGGACCACACGACCGCGGTGACTCGCCGGAAGGGTGCGCTCTCCGCAAAACGGACGCTCGCGGATTACGAGCAGGAGGGGATGCGCTTTTACCGGGTCGCCGCCCAGGAGACGGACCAAGGTCACTGGCGACCGGTATTCGAGACGCTCGCGGAAAAATTTTCCCTGGCCAGGCGGGCGCTCAACACATTGAGCGATCGCTATTTCAGGACGCACCGGGCCCGGTATTTTCAGTTTGGGGGCCAGAGCTAGCCGGGCGGCATCCGATAGAGATCATGGAAATTGCCGCCAGGCTTTACCAGAAGGCCAGGAACCTGTAGTCTCTTCGCCGGGATGACGCTCCGGCGAGGCGACGCTCATGCGCCGTCTCGCCGCGCGCATCGTTTATCCGGTTCCCCACCGCCCCCGTGCGCAGCACATCTAAAGTTCAGAAACGGACGCACCCGCTCCATGCAGAAAACAGCCGCCGACCTTAGCCGACTGTTCGGCTCCGAGCGCGTCCTTTGGGAACGCGAACACCTGGCGACCTACGGGTTCGACGGCACGGCAGCCTTGTCCGGTGAACCCGGATGCGTGGTGCTGCCTAAAACCACGGATGAGGTCGTCCAGGTGGTCCGTTACGCCGCCGCAAACAGGATTCCCGTCGTCACGCGCGGCTCCGGCACCGGGCTGAGCGGCGGGAGTGTGCCGGTACCTGACTGCATCGTGCTCTGTCTGGTGCAGATGGACCGCGTTCTCGAACTCGATCGAAAGAACCTCACCATCCGGGTTGAGAGCGGGGTGATAACCCAGAAAGTCGCTGACCTGGCGGACGCCGCCGGGCTGCTTTACCCGCCCGATCCGGGTTCGATGCGGATCTCGACCATCGGGGGCAACGTGGCGGAGAATTCGGGCGGCTTGCGTGGCCTGAAGTACGGGGTCACGCGCGATTACGTGATGGGACTCGAGGTCGTGCTGGCCAGCGGCGAGGCGGTTTCTTTCGGCAACAAATGCGTCAAAGATGTTGAGGGTTACTCGATGAAAGACGTCTTCATCGGTTCGGAAGGCACCCTGGGCATCATCACCCAGGTACTTTTGCAGCTGGTGCCGAGACCGGCGGCGAAGAAGACTTTGCTGGCCACCTTTGAGCAGATGGATGCGGCGGCGGAAACGGTATCGGCCATCATTGCCGCCAAGATCATCCCTTGCACCCTGGAGTTTCTGGACCGGATCACGATCAAGTGCGTGGAAGACTATGCCCATGTGGGTCTGCCGCTGGATGCCGAAGCGATCCTGCTCATGGAAACGGACGGTCACCCCGCGGTGGTTGAGGAGGAGACGCAACAGATGGCGGCGATCGCGCGCGAGCATGGGGCCCGGGCCGTGCAGGTGGCCGCGACCGCAGAGGAAGCCGGCCAATTGGCGACCGCACGCCGGATGGCTTTTTCGGCGCTGGCGCGGTTTTCGCCTACGACGATCCTGGAAGACGCCACCGTGCCACGCAGCGAACTGGCCAACATGATCCGTTTCATCCAGCAGACGGCTGCAAAATATAACGTGCCCGTAGGCACTTTTGGCCACATGGGCGACGGCAACCTGCACCCGACCTTTTTGACGGACGAAAAGAACGTGGACGAAATGGCACGGGTGGAAAAGGCGATGCACGAGATCTTCGAGCGTGCGGTCGAACTGGGCGGCACGATCACGGGTGAGCACGGAGTCGGATTGGCGAAAAAGGCATTTCTGCCCAAGGCGATCGGGGATGCGAGCCTGGACGTGATGCGCCGGTTAAAGCGCACGCTGGACCCGGACAACATTCTGAACCCCGGAAAAATTTTCGATTGATGGCTGGTCCGGAAGAGTTACACCAGGCTGCCGTCCGGATCGGCCGGGCTAACCCGGAAGGGCGGCAGGGGCAGTCGAGGTACCTGAAGCGCCTGGACTATTCGGTGCTCCAGCAATGCATCCACTGCGGCATGTGCCTCCCGACGTGCCCGACCTACGACGAAACGAAGCTGGAACGCAACAGCCCGCGGGGCCGCATCGCCCTGATGCGCCGGATCGCAGACGGCCGGCTCGAGGTGACGCAAGCGTTTGGCCAGGAACTCTATTTTTGCCTCGGCTGCCTGACGTGTGAGACCGTATGCCCGGCCGGGGTACGGTACGGCGAGATGTTTGAGCACGCCCGTGCCGACATCGAACAGGCGGGCGTGATGCGCAACCCCCAGCGGGACGTCGTTCGTGCGTGCACCCTGAAGTGGCTCTTTACGCATCCGCGAGCGTTGCGGGCGATCGGCCGGCTGGTGTGGCTTTACCAGGCGAGCGGCCTGGAGTCCATGGCGCGGCGTTTGAAGATCACCTCCCTTTTGCCGGGCAGGCTGCGGATGCTCGAGCCGCTGACCCCGCGGATGCAGCGGCATTTTTCCGACCAACTCATCCACCCGGTCGAAACGCCGCCGGACCGGAGGTTCCGCGTCGGTCTGCTGACCGGCTGCGTACAGGATTTGGCTTTTTCCCATGTAAACCGGGATACCGCCGACGTCTTGCTGGCGAACGGTTGCGAGGTGGTCACCCCGCGAATGCAAGCCTGCTGCGGGTCGATCCACGCGCATAACGGCGAGCTGGAAACCGCCAGGCAAATGGCCCGGCGAACCCTGGATGCGTTCGATCTTGAAAGCCTCGACGCGATCATTACCAATGCCGCCGGCTGCGGCACCCACCTTAAGAATTACGGTCACCTTCTTCAGGGGGATCCCGGTTACGCAGAACGCGCCGCGAAATGGCCGGCCAAACTCCGCGACATCCACGAATGGCTGGCCGAAATCGGGATCCGGACGCCGGCGGGCTCACGGCCGCAGAAGGTCACTTATCACGAGGCCTGCCATTTATGCCACGGCCAGAAGATTACCCGTCAGCCGCGCCAAGTGCTTAAAGCCATCCCCGGACTGGAACTGGTGGAACTGCCCGAATCGACCTGGTGCTGCGGAAGCGCCGGCATCTACAACATTACCCAACCGGAGATGTCGCAGAAACTGCTCGGCCGGAAAATGCAGAACATCGAAAAGACCGGCGCGACGACGGTAGCCTCGGCTAACCCGGGCTGCTCGGTGCAGCTGCAGGCAGGCGCGCGCCAGGCGAATAAGGGGTGGCGGATTATGCATCCCATCTCGCTTCTGGCGCAGGCCTACCGCGAGGCGGGTAACGGTCGTTGAGTTCGGGGTTCGATCACACGGCGACCACGGCAGGAATCATCCGCAGAACACGCAGAAGAACGCAGAAAAGAGGAAACCTCCACAGACTACGCAGATTAAGGACCCGTGGGGCGAGGCCGCTCCAGACCCTACTCGCCTGGGGTATGGATGCGTTCTTCTGCGTATTTTGCGGATGTGTCGCAACCTACTATGTCGGATCCCAACCAACCACCTGAACGCGAACCCCTGATCCGCGCGATCGCGATGCCCGCTGACGCCAACCCGGCAGGCGATATTTTCGGCGGCTGGCTAATGTCACAAATGGACCTTGCCGCGGCTAACGCCGCCGCCCGTCGTTCCCGGGGCCGCTCCGTCACCGTGGCGGTAGATGGCATGGTGTTTCATGAGCCGGTCTTTGTCGGGGACGAGGTGAGCCTTTATGCGACCGTGTTGCGAGTCGGCCGGACGTCGATGACCATTCGAGTTGAGGCTTGGCGGCGGCGACTGGTTGCCGAGACTCAGCACAAGGTGACGGAAGCCACCTTCACCTTTGTGGCCATCGATGAAAATCGAAAACCGCGGCCGGTACCGCCCGCGTAGAAGTTATGGTCCGAGCGAACAATGCCGGCTGGGCCAGGCGGCTCGGCTTGCATGCAATCCTTTTTTCACCGTGTTTGCCCCCGA
Source organism: Verrucomicrobiota bacterium (assembly GCA_019247695.1). Taxonomy (NCBI): domain Bacteria; kingdom Pseudomonadati; phylum Verrucomicrobiota; species Verrucomicrobiota bacterium. The sequence goes on from JAFBAP010000008.1 coordinate 6,209, forward strand.
GAAAATTTTATGAGCGTGAACGATGACCAACCGCTGCCTGTTCGGTATCCGGTGACGCAGGAAGACGCCACACGTCTTCACGAAAAGCAAGTGAAGTTCGAGGGGGTCCCCGCCGATTCCGGGCCGCAGGCAGGAACCTCCGTGTCCGGGGAAGGAACCCTGATGGTTTACAGTGACGGCCGGGAAGGCTGGGCGGAAATTCATTCCGACGCGCACCTGGGCCCCATCCCGGTCGGCCGGCAGATCATCGCCCTGGCCGAGGAAACGTTCCGGCGAATCGAGGAAACGCCCGAGGGATTGTTTTTACGAGGTTGAACGCGACCGCGAAAGAGGGAAGCTCCCGTTATGACGGTTCCCCATGACTTTTCGTTTCCGGATGGCGCCACGGTACGGCGGCTCGGTTATGGCGCGATGCGCCTGACGGGTCAGCCGAGCAACTTCGGCCCGTATGCAGATTGGGAGCAAGGCAAGCGCCTGTTGCAGCGTGTGCTCGAACTCGGGGTCAACTTCATCGACACGGCGAGGGCGTATGGGCCGGGATGGAACGAGAAGCTGATCAGCGAGGCTTTGCATCCGTACCCGAAAGGTTTGTTCATCGCGACGAAGGGCGGTGTGGTGAAGAAATCGGTAACCGAACGGCACCTGGACGGTAGTCCGGCCGGCTTGCGCCGTGACTGTGAAGAAAGCCTCAAGAACTTGCGGGTGGATTGCATCGACTTGTACCAGTTGCATTGGGTGGATCCCCAGGTGCCTCTGGCCGAGTCGGTGCAGGGGTTGATTCAGCTCCGGGACCAGGGCAAGATCCGGCGCCTCGGTTTGTCCAATGTCACCCTGGACCAGGTCAAGAAAATCGTCGCACTGACTCCGGTCGCGTCCGTCCAGAACCGGTTCAGCGTGGCGGAACGTGGAAGTGATCCGATCGTGGATTTTTGCGCTCAGGAAGGCATCGCCTTTTTGCCGTATGGCCCGCTGGGTGCGGACCCGATGCAGCCAGGCGCGCCCCTCGCAGCAGGTGAAGGCGCCCTTGGCGACGTCGCGGGTGAACTTAAAGCCACCCCGACGCAGGTGGCCCTTGCCTGGCTGCTTCATCGGGCGCCTAACGTTATTCCCATCGCCGGGACCCGATCCGAGCTGCACCTGCAGGAAAACGTCCGGTCGCAGGAATTAACTCTGTCTCCCGAACAATTGGAGCGGCTGTCAGGTTTGGCGCGGGGCTGACCCCTGCCCCGGCCCAGACGATCTCAATGCTCCAGCGCTCTCTGAACGGCGCACTGCAAATCCTGTATCAGGTAAGGTTTGCGGAGCGCTCCGCGAAACCCGTTCTCGCGGTACTCGCTAAGGAGCGGCTGGTCGAAGAAACCGCTCGTGACGACCAGGCGGGCGTCGGGGTTGGCGGCCAGGATGGCGGCGGCGATTTCACGCCCGCCGATCCCTCCCCGCAAGGTGAGGTCGGTGATGACGCCATCGAACCCGTCGCCTCCGGCGTGCGCTTCGTGGTACGTCTGAATCGCCTGTTCGCCGTCATCGGCAGTGGTGACCCGGTAGCCGAGTTTGGTCAGGAGCTTGGCGGTTAGCCGCCGGACGGGCTCTTCATCTTCCACCAGGAGGATACGCGCCAAACGAGTCCTTGCGGCAGGCAGTGGGACCGGCTCTTCCGGTGCCACCGGGTTTCCCTCTGCGGAGGGCAAAAAGAGGGTGAACGTCGAACCTGCACCCGGCGTGGACGCGACCGTCAGGAGTCCCCCGTGCTGTCGCGCGATCGAATAGCAAACGGCCAGCCCCAGGCCTTGCCCGGCGGGTTTGGTCGTATAAAACGGTTCAAAAATGCGCAACAGATCTTCCGGGGCGATGCCCGGGCCGTTATCGCTGAAATCGATCCGGACAAATTTGGTGCCCACCGTGGCGGCGAGTTCGGGCGGCAAGGGGACGTCTGCGACGACGTTGCGGCCGGAGATGCGCAGGGTGCCCCCGCTGGGCAGCACCTGCACCGCGTTCAGGGCGAGGTTCTGAACCACTTGGTTCATCTGATCCTGATCGAAGCTGACCGAGGACAGGTCCTCGTCGAGCGCAATCTCCAATCGCACGGCCGTTCCCGCCGTCGCGAGCCGGGCGACTTCTCGGACCACCTCGCCCAGCGGCTGGACGCGGCGTACCGGACTGCCGCCGCGCACGAAACGGAGCAATTGCTTCGCGGTTCCTGCCGCCGCGTGGCATGCCGCCTCGGCGTCTTTCAGCGCGGCGTGGGCGTCAGCGCTTGCCACCATCGTCCTGGCCAATTGCACGTTGCCGACGACGGAAGTGAGAAAGTTATTGAAGTCATGGGCGATTCCGCCGGCCAGCACCGTGAGAGGCTCAAGCCGCTGCAGCTTGCCGAGCTCCTGCTCGTGTTGCTGGCGCCAGCTTTCGTCGTGAAGAATCAAGATGACGTCCGCGGTACCTTCCTGGCCGGCATCGACCGGGATGATCCGATAACTCACCCACCGCTCCCGCCCATCCCCATCGACGATGCAGCCCGACTTGGGCGTTTCCACCGGTCCGCCGCTCCATGGGAAACGGACGGGCCTGCGGTCCGGCACCGAGAGGAGCCGTACCAGTTCGTCAACGGGCAGGCCAAGGGCAGGCTGATGAGTGATCTGGAACCATTCCTGGGCGGACCGGTTCACCGCGCGGGTAAGTCCGTCACGGCCCACCATCAGCGCGGCGTCCCAGACGTGGTCAAAGGCGATGGAAAACCAGCGTTCCCGTTCGGAAATGCGGGGGTGAAACTCTTCGCGACCAGGGTGAATAGCGAAAGCAGAACTCATAGCATAGGACGCTGGCACGATTTACGAGCGGTCCATGCGGCGGTGCCGGTAGCGGCACCAAAGGTTCCAACGGTCGTTCTCACGGATGCCAGTATCGACCGGAGCGAAGGCCGATTAAATTTCTCAGACGATGAAGTACGCGGAAATGACAGCGTAGCGGAGCTCACCCCTTTCGAGCCTGCGTAAGGACTTGCCCGGGCGGGGTCGGGTGTGCACGCACGAGCGTTGCGGAAATCAACCCGGGTAAATCATCCCAGGTATAACACCTTTCCGGCTGCATCCAGGACCGACACGGCGTTTCTGGGGTCGATCAGGGTAAACGAGACGCTCGAACCGTCCTCGAGGCGTAGTTCCAGTTCACCGTCGCCATCTGCCGCCTGCATCACCCTAGCTCCGGAAGGCACCTCTCTCACGGGTGCACCCGTTGCCCTGACGCGCATCAGCGTCCCGTCCTGGAAGCGAATCGTCACCGTGCCGTTGGCATTCTCGAAATCAGCGGCGGGCAGTCCTTGAATCACGTCAGTAAGCTTCTGGTTTGAGGTCATCGCAACGTTCCTAAGTTCGGGTTCGGTTCGCAGGCAAGCCACGATTTGCGCGTGCATTCGGTGACAAGCGCAAGGGTACTTGATTTATAGCTCAATTGCTTCATCCGGTCCGAACGCTTGCACGGGGGGTTTTTCAGAATGGCCCACGTGATATCCCCTGTAGATCGCGCGACCCGAGCAGGTCAAGATGGTTGCGGGGGCGGGATTTGAACCCGCGGCCTTCAGGTTATGAGCCTGACGAGCTACCAGGCTGCTCCACCCCGCGCTTAAAGAGGAGGATATATCCACGGTCCAAGCCGGAGCTGCAACAAAAAAATCGGCGCCGGTGTAATTTTCCTTCCGCAACCGGCGCCGCGTCGGCCGAGGGTAAAACGCCTTTCCTGAGAACCGCTCGGGTAAGGCCGGCCAATACCCACCTTCCCGATATTCCGCCTGAATTCCATCCGCCATGCCCATCTCTATTCCGTTCCATCTGCTATCGGTCCAATCGAGTGTCGCGTACGGCCACGTCGGCAACAACGCCGCCGTTTTTCCTTTGCAACTTCTCGGCGCGGAGGTCTGGCCGGTGAATACCGTGCACTTCTCCAACCACACCGGCTATGGGGCCTGGCGCGGCATCATCCTGCCGCTCGAGGCGGTTTCCGAGATCCTGCGTGGGATCGAGGAACGCGGGGTGTTTCCCCAATGCGCGGGCGTGCTGAGCGGTTACCTGGGTGACGCCTCGTTGGGGGAAGCGATCCTGGCAACGCTGGCGCGCATTCGGCAGTACAACCCTCACGCCGCGTATTGCTGCGATCCGGTCATGGGTGATGTCGGCCGCGGCTTTTTCGTCCGCCCGGGGATTCCGGAATTCATGCGGGACCGCGCCGTGCCGTCGGCGACCATGACAACGCCCAACCAATTCGAGCTGGAATTTCTGACGGGGGCTCGGGTAACTACCCTGGCATCGGCGCTGGAGGCCGTGCAAGGCCTGCGCCCGCGCGGCCCAGCGATTGTGCTGGTCAAGAGCCTTCGCCATGCGGACACGCCAGGGAATGAGATCGAAATGCTGGCGGTCGGGCCGGGCGAGGCTTACCTGGTGGCTACGCCGCTGCTGCCGATTCAGGTTAACGGCGCCGGAGACGCCACCGCCGCGCTTTTTTTCGCGCATTACCTCCTGACGGGATCGATCAAGGGCGCGCTGGAAGCCACCGCCAACAGTATTTTTGCGGTCCTGGAGAAGACGGTTGAGATGCAGACGCGCGAAATTCAGCTGGTGGCGGCGCAGTCGGCGATCGTGGCTCCTCCGCGACGCTTCCACGCTCGGCGGGTGGCGTGAAAGCCCGGCACGGTTTTGCGTATGCGTTCCATCGTCATTACGGGAGTCTCCACCGGGATCGGCTTCGCCGCGGCCGAACTGCTGGTCCGCCGCGGGTTCCGCATCTTCGGAAGCGTCCGGAACGGAGAGGACGAGGAGCGTTTGCAACGGCAGCTCGGGCCCGGGTTCAGGCCACTCCGGTTTGACGTGACCGACGAGGGCGCCGTGCGCGCCGCGGCGTCCCGCACAAGCGAGGAACTCTCCGGCGAACCGCTTTTCGCGCTGATCAACAATGCCGGCATCTGCGTCGTGGGCCCGCTCACCCACGTCCCCCTTGCCCGGTTCCGGGAACAAATGGAAGTGAATTTGATCGGGGTCTTGTCGGTAACCCAAGCGTTTCTTCCGCTCATGCTGCATCCGGACCACGCGCACGGTCACCGCCCGCGGCCGTGCGTCGTCAACGTCGGATCAATTGCGGGTAAAGTGGCCTCCCCCTTCGCGGGCCCCTACTCCGCATCCAAATTCGGGCTCGAAGGCTTTTCTGACAGCCTGCGCCGGGAGTTGATGCTTTTTGGCATCGACGTCGTCCTGCTGCAGCCCGGTCCGGTGGTCACACCGATCTGGGACAAGGCTGAAGCGCGCGTGCTCGACGATTATCCAGGGACCCCCTACGAACGGCCTTTGGAGAAATTCCGTAGCGTCTCGATGCTGGAAGCGAAGCACGCGTTTGCCCCTGCGCTCGTGGCGGAAAGGATCTACCGCTTGCTGCATCGGCGGCGGCGGCGCGCGCGCTACGCGATCGTGCCGAATCGCCTGATCAACTGGACGCTTCCGAGATGCTTGCCGGATAAAGCGCTGGATTTCTGTATCGGGAAGTTTTTCGGTCTGATCTGATCAAAATGATCCGCGCGAGTCCGACGGCGCGGGCCCGCCCGCACACGCGTGCGAGGCAAGCCGGCGTTGGCAAACCCGGCAGGTGCTGTTAGGGTAAGGGCCTCGCAGTCGTAAATCTTGTCATGACGCATCGGCTCCAAAGTTATCTCGGCTATTCGTACCCGGCGCAACTTGCGGAATTCGTAAAGCGGGAGTGGCCGGAGCAGGCCCGTAAAGCCCAGCCGAGCGACGTTCACCTTCGACAGTTGCTCGATGCTGCTTACCACGCCAGCCTGTTGCGCGAGGAACAGCGGCCCGTCACCTTTCGCCTGCTTTTCGGCGGTCCGGACGAACTGCCCGTGGATGCCGGTCCGCCAACGGGCCTTTTGCCGATCAAACTTGACCGGCCCCGCCCGTTCAATGAACAGGAAGTGCGCCGTATCTCAGTGGCAGCGGATTTTTTCCGATCGCTCATCGCGGTATCGGCCGATCCGGATAATGAGCTGCGCATCTGGGGCATTCTGGTTTCGGGCACGCGATGGGTCAACCAAGTGGACGGAGGCCGATTCATTGACGGGATATTGCCGCTTCGCTTGGTGGTGCAGGCGCCTGCCCCCGGTCGCTTGACGGTTTGCCTTGGCCAGCAACGGATCGCGGCGTTGACCGGCGGACGCATGCAGGGCTTGGCGTTTGACCTTTTCCAATCGCAGTGGCTCGTCGACGCCTTTGCCAACGTCAGGAAAAACGCGCTCCGGTCGTTCTTCGACAAAACGAGCGGCTACCCGCCCGTGCCGCCCAACAGCGATTTCATGCGGGTAATGTCGCAGAACGTGCTGCGCCGTGCGCTAAGCGTGGTGCGCAATTCCAAACACGGCGGCACTCTGGTTTTCATCGAACCCGAGGAGGAAGCTGAGCTCAAGCGTGAGAACGGTCCGCTTCGCTTCAAGTACCGCATTGCCGATACGGGGGCGCGGACGCGTTACCAAGCCCTGTTAAGGCAGGCCGTCATTCGTCTGCAGGAACTGGTTCACCAGGAAAAGCTGCGCGAGATCAGCTGGGCTGAATACCAACGCGTTCCGGATGAGGAATTGAACCGGCTGGACGAGGCGTTTTTTGAATTCGCGCACTTCCTCGCTGACCTGATGGCAGTGGATGGCGCCCTGGTGGTCACGAAACGCATGGAACTCGTCGGTTTCGGCGCCGAGTTGCGCGCGGAAGCGCCGGGCCTGGCCAGCGTGCGCCGCGCCCTCGACGTGGAGGCAACCTTGTGGGCCAAAGAAGCGCTGGACGACGTCGGCACGCGTCACCGCGCTGTCTACCGCCTCTGTGAGGAACATTCAAACTGCGTCGCGATCGTGATCTCCCAGGACGCGGCCGTTCGCTTCGTCAAAAACCACAACGGTGCGGTGACGTACTGGAACCAGCTATCGTGGTGAACGGGTAACGGGTAACGGGTAGCGGGTAGCGGGTAGCGGGTAGCGGGTAACGGGTAACGGGTGGCGGGTGACCGGCGGGTGCATTTGCCGAGGTTGCTTGCACCTGTTCTCAGGACGGTTGAGCTGTCGTTGCCCCGGAGGGATCGCCGGGACAAAAATAGCTCAACAAACTTGAAAACCGGTGTAGGCAGCGGCGCTGCCCGAACGATTGTTGTTCCTCCCATTTCAAGAAAGGTTGCGAACGCCGTCAACGCGTTACCCGTTACCCGTTACGCGCTACCCGTTACCTGTTACCCGATTTGACGCTGGGAGCCTATGCTCCCATATTGCGGCCCGAATGAAACCAGCCCTCGTAGCGCTTGAGGATGGACGGGTCTTCCAGGGTGAAGCGTTCGGCACCCATGGAACGACGGCCGGAGAGATTTGTTTCAACACCTCAATGACCGGGTATCAGGAATTGCTGACGGATCCTTCTTACCGGGGTCAGATCGTCACGATGACCTATCCCCTGATCGGGAACTACGGGGTGAATGATTTTGACGACGAGAGCAGCCAGCCGCACGTACGCGGTTTCGTGATTGGCGAGTTGTCGCCCGTGGCGAGCAACTGGCGGGCAGGCGCTTCCCTGGAGGATTACCTGCGCAAATGGAACATGTGCGGGATCCAGGGAGTGGACACCCGTGCGCTGACCAAGCATTTGCGGGTGCGCGGGGCGATGCGGGCCTGCCTGACGCATGAGCTTACGGCGGCGGAGGCCATCGCACGCGCGCAGGAAACCCCCTCGATGATCGGATCTGATTTCGTCAAAGAGGTGACGACGCTGCATAGTTATGATTGGGATCCTGAGGACCGGCTGAGCCGTGCATGGAGCATCGTGAAAGGCAATCCGGACCAGGTTGACGAGGTCACCGAGAATGGCCAGGTTTTTAAGAAGCTGCCGCCCGTCAAGCATCGGGTGGTGGCTTATGATTTCGGCATCAAACGCAACATCCTGCGCCGCCTCCGGCAACACGGTTTCAAGGTGACCGTCGTGCCGGCAACCGCCAAAGCGGAGGACGTGCTGGCGCTGAAACCCGAAGGATTGTTTCTGTCCAATGGTCCCGGCGATCCGGCTTCCCTGACGTATGCGCACGAAGAATTGCGAAAGCTGATCGGCAAGGTGCCGATTTTTGGAATCTGCCTGGGCCACCAGTTGCTCGGTTTTGCCTATGGCGGCCGGACATTCAAGCTGAAATTCGGCCATCGGGGAGCCAACCAGCCCGTCCAGGATCTGGCGACCGGGAAGGTGGCCATCACCTCTCAGAACCACGGGTTTGCCGTCGATTCCGATTCACTACCCGCAAACGTGGAAATCTCGCACGTCAATCTGAACGACGGCACGGTTGAGGGAATGCGGCACCGCGACTTTCCGATTTTCAGTGTGCAATACCATCCCGAAGCAGCGCCGGGCCCAAACGATGCCAGCTACTTCTTTGATGCGTTTGTCCGTTTGGTTGAGACCGGCCGCCCGTAAACGGGAGGGTCCCCACGGCCATTCAGTTAAGGGCGGTGGGCCGGGCGTGGCCTTCGTTCTGGAGGAACGGCTGATCCTATACCATTCAGGCAGCGATCTCGGTAGAATGCCGGCTGGACCCGGCCCGTTGGGCCTAGACCGTTTATACGGTCTGATAGGTGTAAAGCCGGCTGGGCACCTCAACCCTTGGGGGAACGCCCGCACAGCGCCTGGAGCCCCTGCCTACGATCAGCTGTCCCCCCGGGACCAAAGCAATACCCGGCCTTGTATCCTTAACTAAATGCCCGTGGGCTGAACCCTGGGCAAAGTTTTGCCGGGGCCGAAAAGGCTCGGGTGCGGTCCCGGCGGTGATTGGGAAACGTTGCGCACGGTAGGCTCTCGGGTCACAGTTGGGCATGGCGAAAGAAGAGCCATTGATCGCGCAAGGAGTGATTTCAGAGGTGCTGCCGAATACCATGTTTCGTGTGTCGCTGCCGAACGGCCAAAAAGTTCTTGCGCATATCAGTGGTAAAATGCGCAAACATTTTATCCGCATTGTGCCTGGGGACAGGGTGGAGGTTGAGCTTTCGCCCTATGATCTGACCAAGGCACGCATTATCTTTCGCGAAACCTGATCCTGAACTCACCCTAGGGGATGACGCAGACCTTGATTTCTCAAAAAGCAAACGAGAGAGTGCCGCCGATTCGCCCGGATGCGATCAATGAAGAAAGGTAGATTATGAGCGAACAGACCAATCCAGAGCAGCCTGGTTACCCGGGCTCGGGTACAACCCCGGAAGCAGCCGGCAGTGCAGGAGGGGCGCCCGGAGCGCCGGGACAACCTGGCTATTCGGCGCCGCCGCCCAACGCGGGACAGTCGGCAGACGCGGCCAAAGACCACGTTCAAGCCGCAGCTGATGATTTCAAGGCCGCGGCATCCGCCAAAGCCGACGAAATCCGGCGGGCAGCGGAACAGAAGGCTGAGCAGCTTCGTTCTCAGGCCGAGGCACGCGCCCGTGAGTTCCGGGACACGGCCCAACAAACCTGGGGCGATGCGCGCAGCAAGGCAAAGACGTGGCAGACGGAAGGCGAAGCATACGTAAGGGACCACCCCGCCCAGGCGGTGCTTGCGGCCCTCGGGGCAGGATTCGTTTTAGGTTTGCTACTGCGTAAATAGCCATGACGTCGATCCCTGCGTCGGAGCCCGGACCTGCCACCAGGGTGTCGGCCGGCGAGGCCATGCGGGAATGGCTCGCTTCGGTTCTGAAGTTTCTCGAGCTCAAGCTGCAGTTGCTTGGGTTTGAAGGGCGCGAAGCCGGTGTCCACCTACTGATCCTGGCGGTGTTGATCGCCAGTACCCTCGCCTTATTGGTGATGGCGCTGATTTTCCTGGCCGTATTTTTACTGTTCATCATCGTCAAGATCACCGGCTGGGAGTGGGGCTGGGCAGCGCTGCTTACGGCGGTGATCCTGATGGTTTTGAGCGGCGTGACCGCTTTCATGGTTCGTACCAGGATCACCAAGCCTTTGTTCACTCTTACCCTTGCCGAGCTTAGAAAAGACCGCGAATGGCTAAGACAGACGCGCGAAAGCAGCAAATAGTTGAGGAATTGGCTCAGGTGCGGAGCCGGTTAGCTACTGAGACGCACGTGGTGGCCGAAAAGCTGAACGTGTCACGGCATCTGGCAACTTCGTTGCACAGACACTCGTTTCGCTGGGCCGGTGCCGCGGCGCTGTTCGGCTGGATTCTATCGCGGTTGCCTGCCAGAAAACAGCGCGTTTATCTGGAAACCGGCAGAGACGGTGAGGTGCGCCGTAAGCGGACCAAGGAGGTGGGCTTTGCGGCTGCGCTGATGGCGGTCGCCTGGAAGGGGATCTGGTCAGTCGCCAAACCGATGCTGACGGCTTATCTTTCCAGCCGGATTGCAGGACGAACCGTGAAACCCGAGGCGCGCGCGAGCTGAGGAGTTCCTCCGTTTTTGGCCGACGGCCGCCTGCCCGTCTGCGGAGGCGGCCGTCATGTTTTGCGTCCGAATTTCTTCTCCAGCTCCAGGTAGGAAATCTGGATCAGGGTAGGCCTCCCGTGCGGGCAGCAGTACGGAAGGTCGCAGGCCAGCAGATCACGAACCAGCTGCTGAATTTCCGGCGGCCGCAGCTCGTCGTTGGCTTTCACGGCGTGGCGGCAGACAGTTTTCGCGATGACGTCTTCGCCGATGCGCAACCGCGAGGTGGACGCGGTCATTGACCGCAACTCGTCGACGAGCCGGCGCATCGCGCCCGCGGGGTCGGCAACTTTAAAGAATTGGGGAACCGCGTCAATCTTGAGGGTCGCTTCACCAAACGGTTCCAGGGCGAACCCCATCCGGCTGAGGGACTCCAGGTTCAAACGAATCCAATCATAATCCTTCGGCGTGATCTGGACGGTGATGGGGATTAACAAGCGCTGGCTTGGCACGCCTTCGCTTTCAATCTGGCGGCGTAACCGCTCAAACAGGATACGCTCGTGCGCCGCGTGCTGGTCCAGCAGCACAAGGCCATCGTTGTTTTCCATCAGCACATACAGCTTGCCCAGAACGCCGAGCACCTTCGGCACTGCGACGTGAACCGGCGGGCCGGAAGACGGAACCGCGACGGGGGCGGTTTCGGATCGCCGGCCGGGCTCCGGGCCGGGTTCGTCTTCAACCGGGGCCGGGCAGGCCGCCGCTGCGGTTTCCGGCGCCGCTGAAGCCGGGACTTCCGGGGCTTCACCCGGCGGTTGGTGCGGGCGGGAAGGAAGTTGGGCCCAGTCTTTTCGTAAGGAGAATTGTTCGGCAGGCGGGATCAGCGGTTGCGACTCGGACCCCGGTCGCGGGGCCGGCGGAGGCTCACTTGCCGGCGCCGCGGCCCGTTCGGGAGGCGTGAACGCGGCTGACCAGCGGGGCCGATCCGCCTCCAGGGTCTTCCGGACGGCGTTGGCGATTACGTTCCGGACGGTCATGGGGTCCCGGAACCGCACTTCGCGTTTGGCGGGATGCACGTTAACGTCAACGTCTGTCGCGCTCAATTCAAGGAAGAGAAACGTCACCGGGTATTGTCCCTTCATCAGGGCGGTGTGGTAGCCTTCGCGCAAACCCTGGTTAATGACCGAATTCTCCACGGGGCGTCCGTTGACGAAAATGATCTGTTCGACGCGAGTCGCCCGGCTCACCCCCGGCTTCCCCAGGTAACCCCTTACCGCCAGCCCGCCTTCTTCATACGCCTCGATCTCGAGCAATTGGCTGACGATTTCACTCCCGCGCAGGTCACGGATCCGATCAACCAGTGCCCGTGCCGGCGGCGCCTGGAAAACGAGCGCCTGGTCACGTACGTACACGAAGCCGGCCTGGAAATGGCCGATGGCCTGAAGCAGCAACTGGTGCTGCACGTGATGAGCTTCCGTGGCCTCGCTCCGTAAGAACTTGCGTCGGGCGGGCAGATTGTAGAACAGCGACCGCACCTCCACGGTGGTGCCCGGCGCTTCCCCGCTAACCCTGACCGACTCGATTTTGCCGGCATTCACGATTATTTCCGTGCCTTCCAGAGTGCCGGGAGGCCGTGTAACCAGCCGAAAGCGCGCGACGCTGGCGATGCTCGGCAACGCTTCTCCCCGAAACCCGAGCGTTGAAATCCGGGCCAGGTCCGCGCCCGACCGGATCTTGCTGGTGGCATGGCGTTCGAGCGAGAGAAGGGCATCATCCCGGTCCATGCCGGCCCCGTTATCCACAACCCGGATCAGGGATGCGCCCCCCCGGCCGATGGCTACCTCAATGCGATCAGCGCCGGCATCGAGGCTGTTCTCAACCAGTTCCTTGACCACCGAGGCAGGACGTTCCACGACTTCGCCGGCCGCCACTTGGCTGGCCACCTCATCCGGCAAAAGCGCAATCTTACCCATCAATCCGGCTCGTCGCAGCCGCCCCAGTCTGCCACCAAAGCCCGGTGAACGCAATGTCACTCACGCCCGCGTTGACGGGTCCGGGCCTTCGCGGTTAAATGGTAACGTGCTTATTACAGTTTCTGACGCGGCCATTCAACAAATCCGGGTTATGCTGGCGGAAACGCCGGAATACCAGGGATGCGGATTGCGCATTTCGGTGGAGAAGGGCGGCTGCGCCGGCATGCAGTATGAGATGCACTTTGATCGTGCCAGCGAAACCGACTATCGTTATACTCGCGACGATGTCGATGTGATCGTCGATCCGGAAAGTGCCCCTTACCTCGACGGCTCAGGCGTCGACTATGTAGAGGGATTGACGGGGGCGGGATTTCGGATTGTGAATCCGAACGCGGTACGCAGCTGCGGTTGCGGCAGCTCTTTTGAGGCAATGCGTACCGCGTAAGCTGTCCTCTGGCACCAGCGTGGTCTGACAACGTTCATGAAAACAGCAGAGGTGGGTCGTTCTACAAAGCGGGTGGTTGCTCCTCCGCCGGAGAACGGCAGTCTTTTCGGCTGGACAGTCTTTATCCTGTTACTTTGCGGCGGCGCGGTGGCGTGCTGGATCGGCACGTTCTACGTTTTCAGCCACCCCGAGCAACCGTTCAGTTACCGGCTCCTGGCCAAGCTGCACAAACTTGACCCGCCGAAACGCTTTACGCTGACCGCGGCCCCGGCGGGCGAATTTCTCGGCCCGGAACGGCTTCTGGAACGGTATGGCGCCATGTCGCAAAACGAAATCACCGACCAGAGCGACAACCTCCAGCGGAGTTACCTCCGCAACTACGACCACCAAACGTATAAAGTTCCGTATCTGATCGGAAAATACACGGTTCTCGATGCGTATCCGTTGGCCAACTCCAAATATTTCAGCTCGGGCATGGCCGTGGTCGCCCAGTCGGTGGAGGTGCCGAACATTTTTATCGAACACGTTTTCCCGGCGGATAAAATGCACATGGCGGCTATGCAGCGCATCCTGGCGACGGGCCTGATCATTGAATTCCGGCGTTCCTATGACCTGTCGGCCATCGTGCACGTCGCAAACCTGGGCAACGGACGCCTCCTCTTCACCTGCGTCCCGCTGCTGTACGGGCCGTACGGTACGACCCAGAACGGCGCAGGGTTTCAGCTTGATCCGCCCAAGGAACTAAACGTCCAGGCCGGGTTACCGACGGTAAACCTGGTGCAGATTGAGAATGCGGAACGCAAGCTGGCCGAGTACCGGCGAGTGGCGGGCACCAGGGTCGCGGCAACGGCCGAGACGCCCGACAAGGCTCCGAAGAGCTTGACCGGCACGCCTGAACTGGCCTTGAACGGCGGCAGCGGCACGCAGGCAGCAAATAGTGGCGCTGCGGGACAGGCCCAGGCGAACGCGGCTCCGGCTCAAGCGGTCGCTTCACCTGCGGTGCCGGCGGCCTCGCCGGCGCCCGCCCTTGTACGGGTCGCCAAAGCGCTCCCCATAACCACGCCGTCCTCGCCCGAGACGATGCCTTCGGCTCCCAAGGCGACCCTGGTGAAAGCGGCTCCGGTCGCCCTGGTCACCAACACCGGCGGGGCTCTCCCCGTGACTGTTCCGCCGGCGCCCAAAGCTCTGCCCGTGACAGCCGCCCCACCCGCCGTGCCTGCGGCTCAGCCGGTCCTGACCACATCGCCGCCGCCCGACACCACCGGGCAAGTCGGCACCTGGGCAACGTACCGGCCGGGGCAAATGCCGCGCGGCCGGCTCCTGGATGTGCAACAAACGTCGGAATTGGCTGAACGCGGCGTTGGGGTGGAACCGATGTACCTGCGGGGCGACTTCTCCGTTACTGCCGCTCGGGAAAACCGGGCGGTTTTACGGCCTAAGCAGTCCTTGGCAGAACGAATGCTGGGCCGCGGTAATGCTCGCATCATCGTGGAGTACCCGCGAGGGTTGGCCGCCCCGGCGGAAGGCGAGTCGTTTCAACGCGGCTCGGAGCGCCCTTTCCAGGTGGTCGACGTCCGGCGCGGCGCAGACGGCCAGGTTAACATCTACGTCCGCGAGGTAACCACCGCGGAGTAAGCGAAGGTGTCGAGTGTCGAGTATCGGGTTTTGCCCCGGGACTTCCGCTTTCTCAGGTCCCCACCCGCTCAGTACACGTCCCGCTTGTAACGCTTCTCTTTACGTAACCGCTCGATGTAGGCGGCAGCATCCTCAACGCTTTTTCCGCCTTGCTCTTCGACGATCTTGTGAAGAGCGACGTCCACATCCTTCGCCATGCGGGCGGCGTCACCGCACACGTAGAAATGCGCGCCGTCCTGGAGCCAACCGTAGAGTTCTTTGGCCTGCTCCAACATGCGGTGCTGCACGTAAATCTTATGAGCCTGGTCGCGCGAGAACGCCGTATCAAATCGGGTCAACACCCCTTTTGCCTGCCACTGCGCGAATTCTTCTTCATAGAAGAAATCGCACTTCGACCGTTGCTCACCAAAGAACAGCCAGTTCTTGCCTGGCGCGCCAATCGCGGCGCGCTCCTGCAGGTACGCCCGAAACGGCGCAACCCCGGTGCCGGGACCGACCATGATGATGGGCACACTCGGATCTTCGGGCAGACGGAACCCTTTCGCGACGTGGACAAACATGGAAACGGGTTCACCAGCCGGCACCCGGTCCGCCAGAAACGAAGAGGCCACCCCGGCACGCACGCGCCCATGGCTTTCATACCGCACGGTGGCGATCACCAGGTCCACTTGCTCCGGCCGGGCTTTCAGGCTTGAACCGATGGAATAGAGCCGCGGCTGGAGCTTTCTCAACGTCGCCACAAACTCCTCAGGGCTGAATCGTACCGACGGGTTATCGAGCAGAAAATCGATGAGTTCGAGGCCCCAGAGGTAATGCTCCAGGTCCTCCTTGCGATCGGGGTGCAGCAATTCCTTGAGGTCGGTCGTCCCATCGGACTTCTGCACGATGGCGTCAAGAAACTGCTTCGACGGCTGGGTGATCTGGTAGTACCTGATCAGCCCTTCCCGCAACGAAAACGTCTCGGCCTCCTTGGTCGTGACCGGTTCTTCACCGCTGAGGTGCAGAGCGTGAAGAATCTCCTCGACCAGTTTCGGGTCATTTTTCGGGAACACACCCATCGAGTCGCCCACCTCGTAATGCATCCCGGACCCGGCCAGTGAGAATTCATAGTGCCGGGTTTCCTTCTCCGAGCCTTGCCGGTTGAGTTTTCGGTTGACCAGAAGTCTTGCAGGAAATGGATTTTTCCGGTTGTAAACCGAAATCGTCGACATAAGGGCAGCAGGATACCGACGCGGCCGTCGGGTTCAACCGAAATTGATAAACCGCCGCGAAGCCACAAGCGGATATCATTTGTGGCCCTTGCGGCATTCCTTTCTCACGTGCGAAGGGTCCGGCTCTGCGGGGCGGGCGTTTCGGTTCCGGTGACGCGAACCAAGGGGTTCAGGAGGTTATACAGGCTGACGACGCCGACCGCACTGCCTTGCTCATTCACGACCAGAGCGAAGTGCTGCGGCGTCGCCCGCAATCTGCGCATGGCGCGTGACGCTTGTTCGTCAGCCCGTACCTGGACGATTCTGCGGACGTAAAAACTAACGGGCCGCTTGGGTGACCGGTCGACCACGAGATCAATGGTGTTCACCAGGCCGATGATCCGCCCGTCACGTCTGAGGACGGGAAACCGCTCGGTCTTGGTACGGTGCGACAGGTTCACCACTTCTTCGACGGTGGCCTCGGCGCTTACGCAGGTCGTCTGGGCAAGGGGCACCATAACGTCGGTGACCTTGACCGTGCGGAAGTCGACCGCGTTGTGAATCATCTGGCGTTCGAAACTTGTCAGGGTGCCCAGGCGCTCGCTCTGGGTGACGATGTACTTCAGGTCTTCGCGCGCGACGAAGATCTCCCGGGCCGGCCGGTGCCGCAGGATCAGTTTCGCCACGGGCCGGGAGAGAACCACGAACGGCCAAAGGAGCATCGAGACGACTTCCAGCGGAAGCGCCAGCGCGGCCAGGGCACGATAGCCGAGGCGACGAAAGATCGACTTTGCGCAGAATTCGATGACCAGGAGGAAAAACGGCAGGGCCAAGACCAGCGTCAGGGCGTAGCCCCAGGGACCAAACCGCTCCACCAGGTGGTTGGCGGTGATGACGATGGCCGAGATATTCATGAGGCTGGTCACTACCAGGACCGTCACAAACACCTGGGCCGGACCGTGCAGAATCCTCTGGAGCCGCACCGCCGCAGGGTCACCCTGGCGGGCCAGGTGACGCAACCGGACCCGGTTGAGCGACAATAAGCCGGCTTCAACCCCGGAGAACACGAATGAGAGGGCGAGGCAGACCAGGACCAGCACCCAGCTCATTGTCCCTGCCCGGCTTTCAGGCTGTTCAAGCGTTGGACCCTGACTTCAAGGATGCGTTTGCGGCTGGCTTCCCGAATCTCAAATTCGAGGGGTGGAATCTCGACGCGCGTCCCCGGTTTGGGCAGGTAACCAAGCCGGTTGAAGATCAGGCCGCTGATCGTATCGATGCCGTCATGGACCAGATCGACCGAGGTCACTTCGCTTAAATCGTCCAGGCGAGCGCTTCCGCTGGCCAGCCAGCGTCCGTCACCCGCGTCCTCGATGTAAAGGGCCTCGTCGGAACGCGGTCCCGTATCGCCGAGGATCTCCTCGACCAGATCATTAAAGGTCACCACCCCCTCGGTCCCGCCGAACTCATCGAGAATGATGGCCAGCCGCTGCGGGTGCGTGAGAAAAGCCCGGAGCAACTCGACGGCGCGCATCGTTTCCGGCACGAAGGACGGCGGTTCAAGGAACTCCGTGTAATGCCGGCCTGGATCGAGCAGAAATGCTTTGACGTCCAGAATCCCGAGGATCTCATCGGGACTCTCGCCGTACACCGGTACCCGGCCGTGGCGGCGCAGCCGCAGTTCGCGGATCGCTTCTTTATTAGCGAGCGTATCCGGAATGGTGAACGCGTCGACCCGGGGCGTCATGCAATCCCGGACGACCTTGTTGCCGAGCTTGATGATCGCCTCGATCATTTCGCGTTCGTCATCACTGAGCTCTCCTTCTTCCGCGCTCAGCTCAACGAGGGTGAGCAATTCCTCGTCCCCGAGCGGTTCGCTCCCCTCACCCGGCACCCGGGCGAAAAGGTCCGCGATCCGCAGCGAAACCCGCTCCAGCGCGCGCGAAACCGGGGCAAACGCGGGCAACATTCTCGGGAGCACGGACACGGCGGTATGGACGAAGCGAAAGGGATCCGCCAGCGCGAAAAGCTTGGGCAACAGGTCGCAAACCACGACGATCAATCCGAATATGCCCAGCGTCTCCAGCCAGTTCGGGACCGGGGTCGAGAGGTAATTGGCCAGCGCCAGGGAGAGCACGATGAGCGGGATGTTGACCGCCGTATCGGTGAGCAGGATTACGCTCAACACCGTGCGCGGCTTGCTCATCAGCCGCTCAAACTGCGCCGCGGTTTCCGGATCCCGCTTCCGCCATCGGTTCAGGTAAAGCTTGTTGAGGGAAAAGAGCGCCGTTTCCATTCCGGAAAAGAAAGCCGACGCCGTCGCGAGTACGGATACCATCAGCACGGCAACCAAAAACAGCTCAGTCGACATCGTCTCGAATTGGGAACCGAAGCCTCACTGGCCTCACTGTTATGACGCGCGTGGCCGGGAGATGCAAGTTCCCAAAGCACCGCCACCGCCGCACCGGCGGAAAAGTCTTCACCCGGACATTGCGTCGCACAGCGCCGTCACCGAAAATCAAATAATTCCATTGCGGCACAAAAAACAATGCCGGATTCAGCAGCCGGGACAGTATGGCGTCGAACCGAGAACCAGACGGAAGGAAAAAAGGGGACCGGGTACGGATTCTCCTGCAGAACCTCAGCGGGCCGGTAAACCCGGAACAGGACCCATTGTACCTTGGCTACTTCTGGTTGTTTAATGAGCGAAAGTACTACGAGGCGCACGACATCCTCGAGCACCTGTGGCTCAATACCTCCGGCGTTTCCCACCGTTATTTCAAGGGATTAATCCAGTTTGCGGGTGCGTTTGTGCACTTGAAAAAGCATTATGAACGGCCGGATCACCCCGTCGACAAACGCCGGCTTGCCCCTGCCTGGCGCCTTTTTCGCCTTGCCCAGACGAATCTGCGGCCATACGCACCGGCTTACCTCGGATTCGACGTGCGTGCGGCGCTGAGTCTGGCTCAGACCTACAGGACGCTGCTGGAAGTTTCACAATTCCAGGAGAATCCCTGGGATCCGAAGCATCCGCCCCAGCTCGAGCCTCCCGCCCAGGTCCGGCGGTGAGATCCCCATTTGCCTTACCGGCGAAGCACAATACACTGTGCGCGGTTCGACCATGCGCAAATTTTTCAAGCTCTCGTTCCTGGCCGCGGTTCTCACTCTGGTTGCGGTGCCTGCGCGCGCCCAAATGGCGGTTGCGGCGTACGTCCTGGAGGACCATGCAACCGGTTACATCCTCGAATCGTACAAAGGCGACCAAAAACGTCCGATCGCCAGTTTGACCAAGATTGCCACCACGAAGATCGTCCTGGACTGGGCGCAGCGGACCAATACCGATCTTTCCCAGCAGGTGATTGTGCCCGTTCAGGCCATGGGTCCGGGCCTGACGAGCCCCGTCGGGCTGGTGCCGAACGATCTGGCGAGCTACCGCGACCTGATCTACGCGGCGTTGCTGCAGTCCGACAACATTGCCGCATCGACCCTCGCTTTCTATGTGGGTTCAGCCCTGCGCGCGCAGGGGGGCCCGGAACTGCGGGATCTGGCCGCCATCGACGCCTTTGTGGCCCAGATGAACGCCTTGGCCCGGGAACTCGGCATGGAGCGCACGCTCTTCGTAAATCCTCACGGGCTGGAGCCGCCGCGGGGCTTGCAACCTTATTCAACGGCGCTCGATCTGGGCAAGCTTACCATCTACGCCATGCGTGATGCGGCCTTCCGTTTCTACGTCTCCCAGCGGGAGCGTAAGGTTGCAGTCACCCGTAACGGGCAGGTTCTGCAATTCGTGTTGCGCAACACCAATGAGCTTGTCGGGACGGCCGGGGTGGACGGGGTCAAAACCGGGACCACGGCCAAAGCGGGCAACTGCCTGATTTTATCCTCGCAACACGATCCCGAGGTCAAGCAGCAGGGTGCCACCACGCTGGTAACGCCACGCCGGGTAAACGTCGTTGTCCTGAGTGCCGCAGACCGGTTCGGGACGGGTAGCCAGCTCCTCGCGCGCGCATGGTTGTTGTACGACCAATGGGCGGCGGCGGGCCGCCCGGCGGCCCAGCCCTCTCCGCGTTAAAGACCGTTAATTTCGGTCATAAGGTAACGCTATATGTACAAAATGTGGCTCCGCGTGATAATCTGCGCCGATTAACGCATGGCAACAACCGGCAAACATCCGTCTGCGGCCGCTTTCGTCAGCACCCGGTTTGCCGCCACGGCGGCCACCCGTTGAGGCGTGGCCCGGAGTCTCCCCGGCAACGCCGCGTTGCACCCTGCCACCTACACCTTACCATGGATCCTCTGCTCGAATTGCTGCACCAAAACGCGAAGCTAAGTCGCGAAGATCTCGGTCGAATGTTGAAGTTGTCGCCCGCCGAGATCGACGAACGGATCCACCGTTACGAGGCTGACGGCTGGATTCTGGGCTACCAGGCCGTGATCGATCCCGAGAAGGTGGATGCCGATGCCGTCACCGCTTTCATCGAAGTGAGCATCACTCCGGAACGCGGCGGCGGTTTCGATCGTCTCGCGGAACGCATCGCAAGGTTTGATGAGGTCAAGACCTGCTGGCTCATGAGCGGTGGCTACGATCTGGCCGTCATGGTCGAGGGGGATAACCTGCGTGAGATTGCCCGGTTTGTCTCGGAGAAATTAAGCACGGTTGAAGGCGTGATCTCGACCGCCACGCGGTTCCGGCTCAAAACGTACAAGCAGAACGGAATGCTGCTCAGCCGCGGGGAACGCGCGGAACGTCTGGCGGTTGCACCCTGACGCGCGAAATCGCGAAATCGATTATGAATACCGCTCTTGATCCCGCGCGTTTTGTTGCCGAGCACGTTAAAAACATCCCTCGCTCGGGTATCCGCGATTTTTTTGAGATCGTCCAGTCGATGTCTGATGTCATTTCGCTCGGCATCGGCGAACCGGATTACGTCACCCCGTGGCGGATCCGTGAGGCTGCAATCTTTGCATTGGAGAAAGGCAGGACCGGTTACACCTCCAACCTTGGGTTGCCGCGACTGCGCCAGGTGATTTCACGCTACCTGGAACGTCGCTACGATCTTTGCTACCAGCCGGACGCTGAAATCCTCGTCTCGGTGGGTGTGTCGGAGGCCCTCGATGTGGCGCTGCGCGCCACGCTGAACCGCGGCGATGAGGTCATTTACCACGAGCCAAGTTACGTTTCGTACCGTCCGAGCATCGCGCTGGCAGGGGCCACGGCCGTCCCCGTGCAGACGCGGGCGGAAGACGCGTTTCGTCTGCGCGGGGAGGCGTTGCGGGCCAGCCTTACCCCCCGGACCAAAGCGCTGCTGCTGAGTTTTCCGACCAATCCAACCGGCGGCGTGCTCGAGCGCGACGACCTGGCGGCGATTGCGGAAGTTTGTACCGAGCATGACCTCCTGGTTTTTGCCGACGAGATCTATTGCGAACTCGTCTACGACGGGGTTCAACACGTCTCAATCGCATCCTTGCCGGGCATGCGGGATCGCACGGTGGTTCTCAACGGCTGCTCCAAATCGTATGCCATGACCGGGTTCCGCGTTGGGTATGCGTGCGCGCCCAGCGCGCTCATCGAGGCGATGATGAAAGTGCACCAGTACGCGATCATGTGCGCGACCAGTATTTCGCAGGAGGCGGCCATTGAAGCGCTTGAGAATTGCGACCGCGAAGTCGCCGCAATGCGGGACGATTACGAGCGGCGCCGCAATTATGTGGTCGGCCGGCTGAATGCCATGGGATTGCCGTGCCACGCCCCGAAGGGCACATTTTATGTCTTTCCTGAAATTGCGCCCACCGGACTGAGCAGCCGCGACTTTTCGTTGCAACTGTTGAAGAAGCACAAGGTGGCCGTGGTTCCCGGTATGGCTTTCGGTACCAGCGGGGAAGGATTTGTGCGGTGCTGCTTCGCGACCGGGCTCGACCAGCTGCGCGAGGCGATGGACCGGATGGAGAGGTTCGTCCAAGACGCCCGCGCCTGATCAGGCGGCAACACCGGCGCGAACGGAAAGATCTTCATGGACCCAGTCCCTGACCCTATCACCCGTGCAGTCATCCTGGCCGCCGGACGAGGCACGCGCATGCGGGAACTCACTCACGAGGTGCCGAAACCGATGGTGCGCGTGGCCGGTCGGCCGGTCCTCGAGCACATCGTGACCGGCCTCGCCTCAGCCGGGATCAACCAGATCCTGGTGGTGGTCGGCTATCGCAAGGAGGTCATCACGGACTATTTCGGCAACGGGTCGCCGTTCCGGGTCCGCATTGATTACGTCGAGCAGGTGACCCAGGATGGCACCGGCCGGGTGGTGGCGCTGGCGCGCGCGTTCGCCGGAAGCGCGCCGTTTCTGCTGAGCTACGGCGATATCCTCGTCAATGCCTCATTTTACCCGCAGCTGCTCCAACTCGATGATGCCGAGATGCTGCTGTCGGTGCGCCGGTCGACCGATGTTTCCAAGGGCGGAGCGGTCTACCTCAATGGCGCGATGGAGCTTACCGACCTGAAGGAGAAACCTAAACCGGGAGAAGCGGCCACGCCGTGGTATAACGCCGGGATCTATACCTTTCGGGAAAGCATTTTCGCCTACGTGGCCCGACTGCAGCCCAGCCCCCGCGGCGAATACGAGCTTACCGACGCCATTCGCTCAATCGCACAGGCCGGCCGGAAGGTCCGGGCCATTGAGGTGACCGGTGACTGGGTGGACGTGCGCGACCCGGAAGTACTGGCCGAGTTGAATCGACGGCACGCGCAGGGCCGCCGCGAGCCGCCCTGATCTGCATTCAACCTGGCCTCATGCCGACCTCAATCGCCGTCGAGCGGCGTTCCTCAGCCCACCCTTTCGTCGTTCCGTTCGGGATCTTTGCGGCGTTCCTCATCCTGAACCAACTCCTCGAGACCGCCTGGCCCGACGCAAGATTTCTGGTTTACCCCCTGCAGACCCTCGTCTGCGGCTATGCCTTGTGGCATTACCGCCTGGCCTACGGACCGCTTCGGGCCCGCGGCCTGGGGTTCGGGGCCATCACCGGTGTTCTCGTTCTCTGCTTCTGGGTGGCGCCCCAGCTCTTCGGCTTTGCGCCGCCCCGCACCGGCGGGTTTAATCCTGAGCGCCTGGCCGCCTTTCCCGGTCTTTATGCTCTGACGCTGGCAGTCCGCTTCTTGCGGCTGGTCATCGTGGTGCCGATTCTGGAGGAAGTCTTCTGGCGGGCGTGCGTCCTGCGCATCCTGATCCGGCCGGATCTTTCGAGTGTTCCATTCGGCGCTTTCAGCTGGAGCAGTTGCCTGGCAACGGCGGGCCTGTTCGCCATTGAACATCAACCACCCGATTGGCCGGCCGGCTTTCTGGCCGGCCTGTTGTACAACGCCGTCGCTTACCGGACCCGGAACCTGGGCGCTTGCATCTTTGGCCACGCGCTGACCAACCTGGGCCTGGGCATTTACATCTGCGCTACCCGCCAGTGGGGCTTCTGGTGAGAAAACCGGTGACGCGTAATGGGTAACGTGTAACGAGTAACGAGTAACGCGTAATAGTTGCCGCCATTATCCTGGTGGGTTACACGACGCCGTAGCCCATTACCCGCTACCCGCTACTCGTTACCCGCTCCTCGTTACTCTCCATGAAAGAATACCTTTTTGCCCGGCAGAAAATGGTCGATGCGGCTCTCGACCGTTTCCTGCCCAAGGCCAGCGTGAAGCCTGCAACCATTCACAAGGCCATGCGCTACAGCGTGTTTGCCGGAGGCAAACGCCTGCGTCCGATCCTTTGCCTCGCGGCCGCGGAATGTTGCGGCGGCGATCCGGCGGAAGCGTTGCCCCTGGCTTGCGCGGTGGAATGCATCCACACCTATTCTTTGATTCATGATGACCTGCCCTGCATGGACGACGACGATTTCCGTCGCGGCATGCCGACGTCCCACAAGGTTTTCGGAGAGGGCATCGCCGTATTGGCGGGAGACGCCCTGCTTACGTATGCGTTCGAACTTGCTTCCCAGGTGCCGGGGTGGCCCCGGTACTCGCCTCGTGACGTGATCCGGGAACTGGCCGTCGCGAGCGGGAGCCGCCACCTGATTGCCGGCCAGGTGATTGATCTGGAGAGCGAAGGCAAGAAGGTTCCTTTGCCGTTGCTGAAGTTCATCCACGAGTCCAAGACCGCCGCGCTTCTCCGTTGTTCCCTGCGGCTGGGGGCCATGAGCGCCAACGCGGGCCCGGCCAGGCTCCAGCGTTTATCGGATTTCGGCCAGGCTTTGGGCCTCGCCTTCCAGGTGATCGACGACATCCTGGATGTAACCCAGACCACGGAAAAGCTCGGAAAGAGCGCCGGCAAGGATCTTGCCTCTGAAAAGGCCACTTACCCCGCCCTGGTTGGGCTCGACAAATCGCGCCGGACCGCACGGCAACTGACCGAACAAGCGCGCGAGGCGCTCAAACCGATCGGCAAACCGGCCGCCGACCTCCTTGCGCTGGCCGATCACCTGCTCCAGCGGGATTTCTGAGAAGAAAATGCCGCAAATGACGGAGCGGCTTACGCCGGTTCCCGAAGGGAGCCCTCCTCGAAGCCTTCCTTAGACCCCTGAGCTTTACCCGCATTTTTTGAGGGCGGCGCGGGGACGGCCGTGACCGTCTTACGGCCCGAAGGGCCAAGGGAACTTAGCCCAGGGTAAACCCCTCGACCTGATCCGCGATTCTGCCAGCATCAGGCAAGACCCGGCACGCGCCACGCGTCCGCTCTTCTCTCTATACCGTTTCGACGGCTATGGAGGTAAAATTTTGTCTTCCTTCCCAGGTGCCCTGCCGGCGTTACACCTATTAGACCGTATAAACGGTCCAGGCCCAACGGGCCGGGAGGCGGTTTGATGGCCTGAAGGGCCGTAAGACGGTCACGGCCGTCCCCGCGCTGCCCTCAAAAAATGCGGGTAAAGCTCAGCCTTAGGCAGAGCGTGGTTAAAGCCGGACGCTGAAGTGGCCGGTCGAAGATCGCTCGCGGACATTCCGGGGCAAAGAACGACGTCCGGTACTCGCCACGGCGTTCCATCATTTGCGGCATTTTTCCGGTTGTGGCATTCGTGGCATTTTGCGCTTGTCATCCCTGGACAACCGTGGCACTTTGGCCTCCTTTTTTAACTACCAGTGACCATGGCGTACGCAATCATTCGAACAGGGAGTAAACAATACCGGGTCAGCCCTGGCGATACCATCGCGGTGGAAAAGCTGCCGGCCGAATCCGGTGCCAAGGTAACCTTTAGCGAAGTGGTGTTGCACGTCGAAGGCACGGAGGTCAGGACCGGTACCCCGTTCCTGAACGGGGCAAAGGTCACCGGTGAGGTTTTGGAACAGTTCAAGGACAAAAAGGTGATTGCATACAAGTTCAAACGGCGGAAAGGTTACCACCGTACCGTGGGCCACCGCCGCCGGTTGACGCGCGTGCGGATCGAGTCGATCGAACTTTAGAGTCCTTCCAGGGGTTTTGGCGGTTTTAATTTAGTCTAAGTTTTCCTTTATGGCGCATAAGAAAGGCCAGGGCAGCGTCAAGAACGGGCGTGACAGTGCCAGCAAACGTCTTGGTGTGAAGAAATTTGGCAGTGAGCAGGTTGTTGCGGGTAACATCATTATCCGCCAACGGGGCACCAAGTTCTTGCCGGGTAAAAACGTGGGGTTGGGGCGCGACTACACAATCTACGCTTTGGTGGACGGCATCGTACGGTTTGACCGTGAAGGTCGCCGCGTGAATGTCGATCCCGTAGCGGAGGCGCTAGTGAGCTCGCAAAGTTGATACCGGCTATAAAAATTCCCTCCCGACGGAAAAGCGCCTCAAATCCCGAGGCGCTTTTTTTATTTATCGCGTATGTTTAACGTCGTCCTTGTCGAACCTGAAATACCGCCTAACACGGGCAGCGTGGCCCGGCTTTGCCTGGCCACGGGCAGCACGCTTCACCTTGTGAGGCCGCTCGGTTTTTCCACAGACGATCGTTACCTGCGCCGGGCCGGCATGGATTACTGGACGCAGGTCCGGCTGTATTACTGGGAATCGCTCGCGCAGTTCCTTGACGAAACCGCGTCGGCCCCGGGGCGTTACTTTCTCACGACCAAGGCAACCCGCCGGTACTGGGAGACCCGTTACCGGCCCGAGGATTTCCTGGTGTTCGGCCGGGAAACGAAAGGCTTGCCCGAGACACTCTTGCAAGCGCAACCGGACCATTGTTTCAGGATCCCGATGCGGCCGGAAGCACGGAGCTTGAATCTGGCGACCGCGGTCGCCATCGTACTGTTTGAAGCCGTCAGGCAAACCCAAACCTGTGATTTCTGAACCTCAACTTGTCGCGCGCGATCTGCGCCGTTCGTTTCGGATCGGTTCGCGCCGGATCGAGGTGCTGCGAGGCATCAGCCTGACGGCCATGCGCGGTGAAGTCATTTTCCTGTGCGGCGCCTCGGGGGCAGGCAAAACAACCCTGCTGTACTCGCTGGCTGGCCTGGAGCGGCCGGAAGCCGGGGAAGTCCACTTCGAAGGCAAGCCGCTCTACCGCAATTCCTTTGAGGACGCCAGGTTGCGCAACCGCAAGATGGGCTTTGTCTTTCAAAGCTACTTTCTGCTGCCCGAGTTAACGGCCCTTGAGAACGTCCGGCTGCCATCCCTGATCCGGAGCCGCTCGCAGGACAACCTGGCCGCGTCCTACCTGGAGCGGGTGGGCCTGGCGGACCGGATGCATCACCTGCCGAGCGAGATGTCCGGCGGCGAACAGCAGCGGGTCGCAATCGCACGAGCCCTGGTGAACGATCCTGCCATCCTCTTTGCCGACGAACCGACGGGCAACCTGGACTCGGCCAGCGGCCGGGCCGTCATGGAGCTGCTCCTGGAACTGGCGCGGGAAAAACAGCGCACCCTTTTGGTCGTAACCCACGACCGGCAACTCGCCGGTCTGGGAGACCGGCAGATTTTTATCCGCGACGGCCTCCTGGTCCACCAACCCGCCGCACCCGTCCTCTCAACCTCATCGTCCTGAACATGAACCTCAAAATTTATCTCGACGGAAGCTTCTATGACCAGGCGGAAGCAAAGATTTCCGTTTTCGATCACGGCCTGCTTTACGGCGATGGCGTCTTCGAGGGGATCAGGTTCTATCATGGCCGGGTATTTCGCCTGGAGGAACACATGGAGCGTTTGTACGACTCAGCGCGAGCGATTGCCCTGCAGATACCGATTTCAGCCGGCGAGATGATCGCGGCCACGCTTGAAACGGTGCGCCAGAACAACCTGCACGACGGGTACATCCGCCTGATCGTCACCCGCGGCGTCGGTTCCCTTGGTCTCAGCCCGGACAGTTGCCGTCGGGCCAGCGTCATTATCATCGCCGCGTCGATCGCCCTTTATCCCGAGGAACTGTACGAAAACGGCCTGACGATGATCACGTGCGCGACCCGGCGCATTTCGCCCGCGGCGTTGAGCCCGCGAATCAAAAGCCTGAACTACCTTAACAATGTCATGGCCAAAATCGAAGCGCAGCACGCAGGCGCGGCTGAAGGGGTCATGCTGAACGATCAGGGGTACGTGGGGGAGTGTACCGGTGATAACCTGTTTATCGTCAAACACGGCCAAATCTGGACGCCCCCCCTTAACGCAGGCCTGCTGAACGGGATCACGCGCACCGTGGTCTTTGAACTTGCCCGAGAATTAAACCTGCCCATCGGCGAACGTGAACTCACCGTTTACGACCTTTACACCGCGGACGAATGTTTCCTGACCGGTACGGCCGCCGAGGTCATTCCCGCCGTGGAACTGGATCGCCGTCCCATCGGTAACGGCCGTCCCGGACCCATTACCTTACGCCTGATTGCGGGCTTCCGTGATTTGACACGTTCCTCGGGCACCCCGATTTATGTTTGATCGAGACAAAGGACCCCACTTGAACGGCGCTGGCCGGACCGCGCGCGCGGCAGCCCGTAACGGCTGCTGCAACGCAGCAATCCGCTACAAACGTCCTCGCCTGTATTTTGTGTTTGAGTCGACTTTGTTTCAAGTCACCAACCCATTATCCGTCTGAAAGGAGAGAGGTGTATGACGTGTGATGTTTGTAAAACCAACACCGCCACGGTTTACCTGACGCAGATCGTCGACGGGAACATGAAAAAGATTAATCTCTGTGAATCGTGTTCCAAAGAAAAGGGCGTGTCAGATCCGACCGGCTTCGCGCTTGCCGACCTGTTGCTTGGCCTCGGCGAATCTCAGCAGGTGGAGCCGGCACCGGCCGCCGAACAGTGCCCGGTCTGCGGGTTCACTCAGGCTGACCTGAAAAAGACGGGTCGTCTCGGCTGCAGCGAGTGTTACCGGACGTTTTCCGAAGGGCTCGCCTCTCTGATCAAGGCGATGCACAAGGGCACACGACACACCGGCAAGATTCCGGCTCGTCTTTACCGCAACCTCGCCCGTTCTGACCGGTTACACGAACTTCGGCAGAACCTGCAGGAAGCGGTTCTCAAGGAAGATTACGAATCGGCGGCGTCGATCCGAGACGAAATCCGCCAATTGGAAATGGAGACATGAGCGCAAAAATTGCATCCATTCTGGCCGCGCCGGGAGACTGGTTAGCGCCGGATGCCGGCCATCACCCGATCGTCATCAGCAGCCGGGTCCGCCTGGCCCGCAATCTGGCCAAGGTACCTTTTCCGGGTTGGGCCAAAAAGGCGGAACGCATCCGGATCCTGGATGAGATCAAGCCGGGCGTTGAAACGCTGACGGCAATGCGGGGCGCCTTTTCTGAACAACTGAATGACCTGTCGGCAACCGAAAAGCAGGTGCTGGTGGAACGGCACCTGATCAGCCGTGAGCATGCCGCCAAAGGGATGGGCAGCGGCGTGGTAATCAACCCCGCGCAGACGCTCAGCATCATGATCAACGAAGAGGATCACCTGCGCATGCAGGCGATCACCTGCGGGCTGGAGTTGATGAAAACCTTTCAGATGGTCGATGAGGCAGATACCTCCCTTGAATCGCATCTCGATTTCGCGTTTGACCCCGCCCTCGGGTACCTGACGGCGTGCCCGACAAACGTGGGGACCGGCATGCGGGCCTCGGCGATGGTGCATCTGCCGGGTCTGGTCCTGAGTGAGCAGATCAACCAGGTGATCAATTCGGTAAACAAGATCGGCCTGGCCGTCCGGGGCCTCTACGGTGAGGGCACCGAGGCGATGGGCAATCTGTTCCAGGTCTCCAATCAGACGACCCTGGGCGAAAAGGAGGAACAGATCATCGAGCGGCTCACCAAGGTCATCGAAACGCTGGTGCAACGGGAAAATCAGGCGCGCGAGAACCTGATGGCAACCCGGGAACGTATGCTCATGGACCAGGTAGGCCGGGCGTACGGGATCCTGACGCATGCCTTTTCGATCGCCTCCAAGGAGGCATTGAACCTGCTCTCCGTGCTGCGACTCGGAATTGACTTGGGGTTTTTCCCCGAACCGTGCCGGGCGCAGATTAACCAATTGCTCATGGACACGCAGCCCGCACACCTGCAACACCTGTCGAAACAGAAACTGGCACCCGAGGATCGAGACTGCTTGCGGGCGGACATCGTCCGCGAAAAGTTGAAAAATTTCCCTAATCCACCTAGTAATAAGACGCCGGGTGACAGAGCGGCAGACCCGGCCTCGGAATCGCAATGATGAACAATTTTACTCCACGTGCACAACAGGTATTAGCGCTTGCGCGTAAGGAGGCTGATCGGTTCAACCATAATTACGTGGGGACTGAACACCTTTTGCTCGGGCTGATCAAACTTGGCCAGGGAGTTGCCGTGAATGTCCTCCAGAAAATGGGCCTCGACCTCGAGACCGTTCGGATGGAGGTCGAAAAACACGTCGGCTCGCACCCCGAAACCAAGATGGTCGGGAACATCCCGTATACACCGCGCGTTAAGAAGGTGCTCGCATTGGCCGGCAAGGAAGCCAAAGCCCTGAATCATTCTTACGTCGGCACGGAACACATTCTGCTTGGGCTTTTACGCGAGGGCGAAGGGGTCGCGGCCAGGGTTCTCAAAAGCCTGGAAGTCGATATCGAACGAACCCGAAACGAAATTTTAAAAGAATTGGATCCCAATTTTACACCGCCTGAAAACGAGGCTGAGCCTCCGCAGGAAGGCAGCAAGAAAGATGTTAAAACGCCTGCTCTGCGTGCGTTTGGTCGCGACCTGACCGAACTCGCGAAGAAAGGCGAGCTGGACCCGGTGATCGGTCGCAAAAACGAGATCGAGCGCGTGATCCAGATTCTCTGCCGGCGCACCAAGAACAACCCGGTTCTTCTGGGGGAAGCCGGCGTGGGTAAAACGGCAATTGTAGAAGGGCTGGCGCAGGAAATCGCCTCCGGCAACGTTCCGGAACTGCTCCGCGACAAGCGCGTGATCACGCTTGACCTGGCTTTGATGGTTGCCGGGACAAAATACCGCGGCCAGTTCGAAGAGCGAATCAAGGCCGTGATGGACGAGATTCGTCGCTCAAAGAACGTCATCCTTTTTATCGATGAACTGCATACGATCGTGGGTGCAGGGTCGGCTGAGGGCGCCATGGATGCGTCCAACATCATCAAGCCGGCGCTGAGCCGCGGTGAACTCCAGTGCGTGGGGGCGACCACCCTGAACGAGTATCGCAAGTACATCGAGAAGGATGCGGCGTTGGAACGCCGTTTCCAAACGGTCAAAGTGGAGGCGCCCTCGCCTGATGAAGCGGTCCAGATCCTCAGGGGTCTGCGTCCGAAGTACGAGGCGCATCATAAGGCCAAGCTGACCGACGAAGCGCTGGATGCCGCGGTGAAACTTTCCGATCGCTATCTGACCGGGCGTTTTCTGCCGGACAAAGCCATCGACGTCATGGACGAAGCCGGTGCCCGCGCGCGCATCAACGCCATGACGCGTCCGCCGGATGTCAAGGAGATCGAGAAGGAGATCGACGGCATCCGCGGCAACAAGGAGGCGGCCATCAAGGCCCAGGATTTCGAGAAAGCCGCTGCCCTCCGCGACTCCGAAAAACAGGCGAAGGACCGTTTGGAACGGATCCTGGCGGAATGGCGCGAACAGCGGGAAGAGCGCGAAGTGCTGGTGACGGCTGACGACATCATGCACATCGTCTCGAAGTGGACCGGCGTGCCCCTTCAGCGGATGGAGGAACAGGAAACGCAGAAACTCCTCAAGATGGAGGACGAACTCAAGCAGCACGTCATCGGCCAGGATGAAGCGGTCGTCGCGATCAGCAAGGCGTTGCGCCGTTCCCGTGCGGACCTTAAAGACCCGCGGCGTCCGATCGGTTCCTTCATCTTTCTGGGCCCGACCGGCGTCGGCAAGACGTTCCTCGCCCGTTCGCTGGCGGAATTCATGTTCGGAGATCCGGATGCCCTGATCCAGATCGACATGTCCGAGTACATGGAAAAGTTCACGGCGTCTCGCCTGATCGGTTCGCCGCCGGGATACGTCGGGTACGAAGAAGGCGGCCAGCTTTCCGAAGCGGTTCGCCGCCGGCCGTATTCGGTGGTGCTGTTTGATGAAATCGAGAAAGCCCACCCGGACGTGATGCACCTGCTCCTGCAAATCCTGGAGGAAGGCAAGATCACCGACAGCCTCGGGCGTAAGATCGATTTTCGGAACACGATCATCATCATGACGTCCAATGTGGGCGCGGAACTGATCAAGCGGCAAACCAGCATGGGGTTCGGCGCGCAGCTCAGCAGCCAGAACTACGAGCAGATGCGCGACAAGATTCTGGAGGAATCGAAGCGGGTGTTTAAGCCGGAGTTTCTCAACCGTTTGGACGACCTCATCGTGTTTCACACGCTCGAGCGGCCGGATCTCGTCAAGATCGTCGATCTGGAAGTGGCCAAGGTGGTGGAACGCGTTCGCTCGAAGGATATCCGGATCAGCCTGGATCCGTCGGCGGTCGAATTGCTGATCGACAAAGGCTACGACCCGACTTACGGCGCTCGGCCGATGCGGCGTGCGGTGGAACGCTACCTGGAAGATCCGTTCGCGGAAGAATTACTGCGCAGCAACATCAAACCGGGCGATACGGTGGAAGTGCACGCCGCAGGCGAACGCCTGGCTTTCAGGGCGGTCCAACCCGAGCGCAACGAACCTGCGAATGCCTGATTAATTACTTACTAAAGCAACCAACCTTAATCGTCAGATACGGAAAGGCCGGCGAAATGCCGGCCTTTCTTTTTAATTGCCACAAATTAAGAAGTGGCGGGTAACGGGTGCCGAGTGCCGGTCACACCGCGGGCACAACGTAAGAGTTCACACGGCGAACACGGCGGGAAGACAAGATTATCCAGCAGCCGACGTTCGGCTCTCAGCAAGGATTACGCCGTCTTTGTCCCGGAGCGGCGGTAGCCTGGAACTTTAATGCCGAGCACGCTCGCCGCTCCGGGGCAAAGACGGCGTAGATTCTCGGCGTGCCTGACCAGCCCACCGTCACTCCTGGCATTCGTCTTCCCGCCGTGTTCGCCGTGGCCCGCCGTGTTCGCCGTGTGAACTCTTACGCTGTGCCCGCGGTGTGACCGACACCCGCCACTTCTTCGTTTGTGGCATTTTTCCGCTTGTGGCATTTGTGGCATTCCATGGAGTGGCAGATGCGCGGATCGAGCCTCGATTTCACCAGGTCGGGCCAGCTCATGGGCATCCTTAACGTTACGCCCGACTCGTTTTCGGACTCCGGTAGCTTTCTTGATTTTGCCGCCGCCATGGCTCACGCGCGACGGCTGATCGCGGAGGGCGCGGCGGTGATCGACGTCGGCGGCGAATCCTCCCGGCCGGGCTCCGATCCGGTCAGCCTCGAGGAGGAACTCCGGCGCGTCCTCCCGGTGATACGCGCCCTGCACGGGGAGTACCCTCACCAGCTCATCTCCATCGACACGTACAAGGCGGAGACAGCCCGGCAGGCGTTGGACGCTGGTGCCTCCATCGTCAACGATATTTCAGCCCTGCGCGCCGATCCCC
This sequence comes from Verrucomicrobiota bacterium, assembly GCA_019247695.1. Taxonomy (NCBI): domain Bacteria; kingdom Pseudomonadati; phylum Verrucomicrobiota; species Verrucomicrobiota bacterium. The sequence continues at coordinate 38,795 of JAFBAP010000008.1, forward strand.
AAATGGCAGCGGTGGTGCGCCGTTATGGTGCCGGGGTGATTTTGATGCACATGCAGGGCACACCGAAAACCATGCAGCGTGCGCCGCGCTACGATGACGTGGTGAGCGAGGTCATCCGCTTTCTCCGGGAGCGCCGGGACGGCGCGATCGCGGCCGGAATCGAACCTGGCTGCATCGCACTCGATCCGGGTTTTGGATTCGGCAAAAACCTGGCGCATAACCTTGCCCTGCTCCGGTCAGCCGGCCAGCTCCGGTCGCTGGACCGGCCGTTGGTAGCCGGCATTTCCAAAAAGTCAACGCTGGCTCGTTTGCTGGGCGATCCGGGCCTGGCAATGTCTGAACGCGTCTGGCCTGGCGTTGCTTTTACCAGCTACCTGCGAGAACATGGGATAAAACTCCTGCGGGTCCACGAGATCAAACCACACCTCGAAGCCTTGCGGATGACGGAGGCCATCCTTGCCGGTTAATGGATTTAATCACAACTTTCATCCGGAATAATTGGAACGGCGGGATCGAGATCCTGCTGCTGACCGTTGCCATTTATTATGCCTACCTTTATTTCCGAGGCACTCGCGGCGCGCGGATCCTGACCGGGGTGGCGATCGTCTTCATCGTCCTTACCCTTGTCTCACAACTCCTGAACCTGACGGTGATCAGCTGGCTGCTGCGCAGCCTTTCAGCGTTCATCGCGATCGCCCTTGTCGTGATTTTCCAACCTGAACTGCGCCGGGTGATGACGGAACTGGGGAGTGGCCGGCTGTTCTTTACGTCTGCGACGCAGAAAAAGGAAACCATCGACATCATCACCGAAACGGTCTTCGAATTGTCCAACCGCCAGGTCGGCGCCTTGATCGCGATTGAGCGTGACACCGGCATCCGGAGCTTTGCCGAGAGCGGGGTGAACCTCGACAGCGAAATCTCACAGGAATTGCTTCTGACGATTTTCTACCCTAAAACCCCGCTGCACGATGGCGGCGTAATCATCCGCGAGGAACGAATCCAGGCCGCGGCTTGCGTTTTCCCGGTGAGCCAGCGCGAGGACCTTGACCGTACGTTCGGCCTGCGCCACCGCGCCGGGCTCGGCATCTCCGAAGAGTCGGATGCCGTCGCTATTGTCGTTTCGGAGGAGACCGGGCATATTTCCCTTTGTTACCGTGGCCGGATCGAACGCGGCTTCAAAGTCGGCCAATTTGAAAAGAGGCTCTCCGAGCTTCTCCTGCAGGTCGACGATCAAACCGAAACAGGTTCGGAAAAGACGCTCTCCCATACGGAGGCCGGTCCGGTCGACTGATGCAGCCCATGAAGCGTCTCTTTTTCGATAACTGGCAGGCAAAGTTGATGTGTTTGATCGTCGCAACGGCGGTTTGGTATCTCATAAAGAAGAACGTGGATTCGGTCTCCGAACAGATTCAGCCGGAGCGCCGGGCGATCCTCCCGGCTCCGGGCCGGTAACTGCTCGTCGCATTGCGGTTGAACGGGACGCGAGAACGGGCGGGAATCGGAGCGCCGGGGCGGGGAGAGTTTTGCGTTGACCCGCAGGCGATTCCGGCCATGCTCACGCGGTGCGTACGCGCATGTTTGGAACCGATGGCATCCGGGGTTTGGCAAACCGGGAACCGATCACGCCGTTATCGGCCGTGAAAGTCGCGATGGCGGCGGCTGCGGTTCTGGTCGCGCCGAAGCCGTGGAGCACGCGTCCCCACGTGGTCATCGGCAGAGATACCCGCGCTTCCGGCGAATACCTCGAACAGGCGCTCGGGGCTGGTTTGGCGGCGGCCGGCGTGGATGTTCTCACGGCCGGGGTGATTCCCACGCCGGCCGTCGCTTACCTGACGCGCGATTCTGGGGCCGCCTTTGGCGTGGTCGTTTCGGCATCGCACAACCCTTTTGACGATAATGGGATCAAGTTCTTTGCCGGCTCCGGTTATAAGCTGACGGACGCTGAAGAATGGGCGATTGAAAATGCATTCGACGAAGTCGTGCCGGGTTCACCGCTGCCCGTCGGCGCAGGCGTCGGCCGGATCCGATCGTATCCGAGTGCCGCCGGTCAATACGCCGGCTTTGCGGTTTCGACGGTGCCTCAGAACGTCTCGCTCGCGGGCCGGCGCGTCGTCCTGGACTGCGCCAACGGGGCCGCGTATCACACCACGCCTTTGGCGCTGCGGACCCTCGGCATCGAAGTCGAGCTGGCGCACGCCGAGCCCGACGGCTACAACATCAATGCCGGGTGCGGGAGCATGCATCCGGAGGTCATTGCTGAGCGGGTCAAGGCACGGCCGGGTGCAGTCGGGATCGCCCATGACGGTGACGCCGACCGCGTGCTGTTCTGCGACGAAAATGGCGAGATCGTGGACGGCGACGAACTTCTCGCGCTCGCGGCCGCCGACTTGCTGGCTCAGGGGCGGCTCCGCGAGAACACACTCGTTGCGACTGTGATGAGCAATTATGGGCTCGATGCCGCCCTCGCCGGGCGTGGCGCTAAAGTGTTGCGCACCGGGGTCGGCGATCGGCATGTGATCGAGGCAATGGTCGAGCGAGACTTGAATCTCGGCGGCGAACAGAGCGGCCACCTCATCTTTCGCGATTACGTGACCACCGGCGATGGTCTCGTCGCCGCATTGCAGGTACTCGCGACGATGGCCTCGACCGGCCGGCCTTTGTGCGAGCTGCGTAAAACCCTGCGAAAATACCCGCAGGTTCAGCGAAATGTTCGCGTCCGCGAGAAAGTGCCCTTCGGCGAGGTCGTCCCGGTTCAGACGGCCCTCAATGCTGCGGAGGCGCAGCTGGCGGGTTGCGGACGCGTGCTGCTGCGCTACTCGGGAACCGAGCCGAAAGCGCGTCTTTTGTTGGAAGGCCCTGACCAGGGCCAGCTTCTGCGGCTTGCGGACACGCTGGAAGCCGCGTTGCGCTCCAGCCTTGGGGCATGAAGGCCCTCGTAACCGGAACGGACACAAACGTCGGGAAAACCTACGTGACTGCAGGCCTGACCCGCACGGGCCGCCGCGCCGGACACGACGTCATTGCGGCCAAGCCGTTTTGCACCGGGCCGGCCACGGATGTGGCCGCTTTACATGCCGCCAACGAGACCTGCGAGCCTGAGCATGCCATCAATCCGGCCTGGTTCCATACTCCCCTCGCCCCGTTTGCCGCCGCAATGATCGAGGATCGGCACATCGACCTGGGGCGGGTGCACGAGGTGCTGAGGGAACTCGCGTCGCGTCATGATCACCTCCTCGTCGAAGGCGCCGGCGGCCTCGCGGTGCCTATCCTTCGTGACTACGATTTCCGGGACTTGGCGGAAGACCTGGAGCTTGAAGTCGTTCTCGTGGCGGCAAACCGGCTCGGCGTCATGAACCATGTGCGCCTGACCCTGGAAGCCTTAAATCATCGCCGCCTCCATTGCCGGGCGGTGGTGCTCAACGCGGTAAGCGCCCCTGCCCCTGAACCCGATCTCGCCGAAAGCACCAACCCCGCCATCCTTGAACAACTCATTGACGTGCCGCTCTTCCAGGTCGCCCACGGGCAGACCGATTTCAGCGCACTTGTAAATCATCTTCTAGCCGGTTGAAGCACGTTCAGCGGCCGGGAACTAACGCGAGCTTTCCCGTGGTGCGGCGCGACACGAGGTGGCGGTGCGCTTTCGCCGCCTGATCCAAATCGAACTGCGCCGGTTGACCGAGCTTCAGCCAGCGCTGCTGCAGCCCTGCAAACACCCCGGCGGCTCTTTGTTCCAAACTACGGTGGAACTACCCGCCTGGCCCGAATCCGATGCGCCAGGCGAACCCACACGGGAACCGGGGACTGCAAGTTAACGCTGAACCGCTCGCCACACGCAAAAAGCGGCCGTTCGCACGCCCTCAGCCGAACTGCTTGGGACGGTGACGGCGCTCAAACGCTTACGCGCGCAGGGATGCACAGGAAACGCAGTTAAAGATGCCGCAGTGATCGAGGCAATCAGGACGTGAACGGGCCGGACGGCGTGGCCGGCGTTCACTCGTCGCCGTGCCGGGGTTTTTGGAGACCGCCATGCTGAACAAAAACATCATTGTGATCGGGACGTCCACCGGCGGCATTGAAGCGCTGAAGGTACTCGTCGGCAGGTTACCGCCCGACCTGAACGCCTCCATTTTTATTGTCCTGCACATGGGCCCTGACGGTCTGGGCCTCCTGCCCGAGATTCTGGAGCGGTCCGGGCCTTTGCCTGCCTCGAATGCCCGGCAGGGCGAAGCCATCCAGCTCGGGCGCATCTGCGTGGCTCCGCCCGACCACCACCTGCTTCTGGAGTCCACCGGCCATGTGCGGCTCAGCCGTGGTCCGAAGGAGAACCGCTTCCGGCCGGCCGTCGATCCGCTGTTCCGTTCAGCCGCCTATGCTTTCGGTCCGCGCGTCGTCGGCGTGGTGCTCACCGGTTTTCTGGATGACGGCACCGCCGGGCTCTGGGCCATCAAGGAGCGCGGCGGCACGGCCGTCGTGCAAAATCCCGAGGAAGCACTGGCGCCCTCCATGCCCCGCAGCGCCCTTCAGCACGTGCCCGTCGATCACTGCGTCTCCTTGGAAGATGTCGCACCCCTGCTCGTCCAGCTGGCGCGTACGCCCGTAATGCAGAAAGGAGCCCTACCTGTGCCTAAACGACTGGAAACCGAAGTCAAAATCGCCAAGGAAAATAATGCTTTGGAGGCAGGCATCATCCAGTGGGGCGAGCCGTCGCTGTACGCCTGCCCGGAATGCCACGGTGTGTTGTTGGAACTCAAAGAAGGCAGCAACGTGCGCTTTCGCTGCCACACCGGTCACGCGTATTCGCTGGAAGTCCTGATGGCCGAATTCACCGAGCGGACTGAAGAAACGTTGTGGAACGCGATCCGCTCGATGGAAGAAACGCTGCTGCTGCTGCGGCGAATGGCGACACAGCTGAGCGCGCACGGGCATGACCAGGCCGCGGCTGCGCTGGAGCAAAAGATGCGGGAAGCCAAGCAGCGGGCCGACCTGGTTCGCCAAGCCGTGATGCAGCACGAGAAATTCACTCACACGGCGGGCACAGCGGGGGAGACGGGCACGACGTAAGAGTTCACACGGCGGACCACGGCGACCACGGCGAGAAGATTAAATCATCCGCAGAACACGCAGAAGAACGCAGAAAAGAGAAAACATCCACAGATTACACAGATTGACGCAGATTAAGAGGACCTGGCGGCAACCCTAAGCTTCTCGCATCTACCCCCAGGATGCAGCTCCGAACTCCGAAC
>JAFBAP010000009.1 GCA_019247695.1 Verrucomicrobiota bacterium
GCTTTCGTCCTGCAGGGACGGCTGAGGTTAGCCAGGGACTTTAGTGCCTGTGAGGAGCATTTACGAGCGATCGCGTCCCCTCGGGACGCCTGAAGGCGTGCGCCAAGCCAAGCGGGCGTCAACGGTGGGGAGACGTTCGGGTGTTCGTCGTCGAGGGTCGCGCCGGGTTTGGCGGGCCCCTTGGGCGTCGGCATCCTCCGGGGCAGCGTTTCAGGCGTCCCTACGGGACGCGATCCTTCTTAAATGCCCCGTCCAGGGACTGAAAGTCCCTGGCTAACCTCAGCCGTCCCTGCGGGACGAAAGCGCCCCGATCCACCGCCCTTAACTTAATGGCAGTGGTGGGCTTTACCCGGGGCTAGGTTCTGCCGGCCCGTTGGGCCTAAGACGAATTCAACAAGGTGCGGAGCACCCTCGGGCGCCGACGCCCCCTGAGCCGAATTCTATCGAGGTAACTGTCTGAATGGTATAAGAAGGTGTCACGGCTCCAGCCGGCCTTCGGAGGCGATCAGGGCTTCACACAAGGCATGGATTTCCGCGTCGACCTCACTCGGGTCAGACACCGTGCGGGCAATTTCCTGGCGCAGGATCGCCGTATAGCGTTTGCGCAGCCGGTGGATCAGGGTCTTCGTGGTACCCAGGCCCATGCCCAGCGCGCCGGCCGCCGCCTCGTATGAAGGGGTGACTGCGCCGCTCTCCAGGAAGCTTTTCAGGGCTTCGAAAACCGCGGTCCGCCCCTGAGCGGCGTACTCCTGGCGGAGCAGGGTTTTTGCCCGGCCCAACAGGAGAATCGCCCATCGGGCATCAAACAGGTGCTCCGCCGTCAGTGCGGCGTCCGCCGGTTCCCTCGCGTAGCGATTTTCGGCGTTCTCGAAATCGAGCGAAATGAATTTGCAGCGGCCGCCTCGCTTCAGGCACCGGGCCCGGTCGGCCTGGTCCGAAAGGTAATGCTGGAAAGCGGCGAGCAGGAACGAACGGAATTTGCCTTTGCGCTGATCCGCCGCCGCCAGCATCCGGTGTTCGAGGAGTTGCAGGAAAAAGCCCTGGGTTAAATCCTGCGCGTCTTCGGGCGTTTTGCCGGACCGGCGCGCAAAAGCGTAAAGCGGGTACCAATAGAGTTGGCAGAGCTGGGCTAAGGCCGATGAAGCCCCGGGTGCCCGGCTCTGCGCGGCTGCCAGGACGAGCGTCCAATGCGTTGGCTGAAATTGCGCCACCCCCTCGGGAGGCGGACTGCGATCGACGTTCACGGGTGAAGATCAGGGGTAGTGCCTGGATGGTTTGTGCCCGCCTTCCCGGGCTTCACTCCGCTCCGTAACGGGCCGGGCTTCCGCATCACCGGCCGGGGCTTGGTTTGGCTCGGCGCCGGCTGCACCATTGCCGACGAAATTTTGCGCCGCGCCTCCGCCCGGTTCAACCAGGCCATTACGCGTGATGATTTGCGCAGCCAACACCGTACGGAGAACGCTCGTAATGGAATCGGCCGTGGAAGACGCCGCATCACCTTGTTCGCCGCCGCTGTACAGAGTCACCAGCTTCGCTTGCGCCAGGGCTTCCGCAATGGCCGGCGCGATGTCCGGCAGCATCTCGATCTGGCGGTAGCGCAGGTACTGCTCGCCGCCCTCGCAAATCGCTTCCGTAACTTTACGGATCGCCTCCGCTTTCGCGGCCGCGACCGTCGTGATTCGAACCGCTTCCGCTTTGCCCTGCGCTTCGGCCGCGATTTGCATCGCTTCGGAATCGGCGTGTGCCTGCGCAATCTGGGTCGCCCTTAATTCGCTCTCTCGCTGGCCCGCAAGGGCATCCTGCCGTTTGGCTTCGGCCTCCGCGATCAGCACGGCGTTGGCCAAGCGGGTTTGCTCGAGCTCCCTTTGCTTGTCCGAAATGGAGCGCTCGGCGTCAAGCTGGGCTTCCTTGGCGCGCCGATGCTGGTTCGCCGCTACAATTTCCGCGTTTGCCGTCGCTTCCGCCGCCGATTGGCGCCGTCGCGCTTCGGCCACCTCGCTTTGAACGATTTTGATGTTCAGGGAATTGAAGACGAGCCCGAGATCCGTCAGTTCGCGCGAACACGCTTTTCGAATGATGATGGCCAGGGGATCGTCGTCATCCTCCGCGGCGACGGTGACCGGCAGCAATGAATGGTCATCCCGGCCGCCGGGCGACGAGGTTCTCCCGGGGGTCGATTTGGCGCTGAACAGCTGGTCGTGGGTTAACAGGTTGACCGCGCGCCGGCCGGATGATGACAGGAGGTCCGTTAAGGCCGCCATCTGTTCCTCAGGCGTTTTGGCAAAGAAACGGTTCGCAGCGGTTTTGATCAATTCATCGCTGTCGCCCACCGACACGATGGCGCTGGCGAGGACGCGCACCTTGATCGGGTTAGGCACGCCGGTACGGTCCACGTCCGCCGTCTGGTCGGTGATGTCGAGGTCGACATTGATCGCTTTGCTCGAGATCGTGGTGCCGTTCGTCAGCAAAGGCACCTCGTAGCTTTTACCGGGGCCGCGGTAGATCTTCATGTTTCCTCGCCACCAGGTGACCAGGCGGATCGAGCCGGCTTCCACATCCCGCAGAAAGGCGGTGACAAAAATGGGGATTAGCAGGGCGGCCAGAACAATAATACCAACCGTCACGATGATTGTAAGCATAGGTGCTTATCTTTCTTTTCTTTGCAGGGCAGGGGGAGAAGCTGTTTTTTCAACGGAAGGAAAAATGGGTTGGCGGAGAGCGACCGGTTGCCGGGCAGAGCTCCCCGGGATCAGTTGCCGGCGGGGTCCTGAGGACCGCGGGTTGGGCCGGAGACCTCATTTCTGAGCACAGGCTGCGACGGCTGAGACGCAACGGCAACGGCCCGGTCTTCACCGGCCTCGCGCTCAATCGCCGCCAGCGCCTGGAGTAGGTCGCCCGGGTTCTGGGCCCGGCGCGCGGGGTCCTTTTCGAGGAGTGTCTGGAGGAGGGCCACGACCGGCTGAGGAACGTGGTGCAGTTGGCCAACCGGCAACGCGGCGTGCAAATGCTGGTGCATGAGTTCGGCGGGCGTGCCCCGAAACGGTGCGCGGCCGCTGAGCATGTACCAGAGCGTTGCGCCGAGCCCGTAAAGGTCGGAGCGGATGTCGACCGGAATCCCGGCGAACTGTTCGGGGCTGGCAAACTCAGGCGTCCCGACAAACGCGCCGGCCGCCGAAAGCCCGGGCTGAGAACCGGTTGCCTGGACCGCCTTTGCCAGGCCCAGGTCGATGATCTTGGCGGTCACGGCGCCTGTGCTCGCGTCGTCCAGGCTTACCATGATGTTGCTTGGCTTGATGTCCCGGTGCACGAGGTGCTGTTTGTGCACCGCCGACAGCCCGGCGCCGATCTGCCGGGTAATTTCGAGCGCCGACCTGACTTCGAGGGGGCCGTTGCGCCTGACGAGGCTCTCCACGGTCTCGCCGTCCACGAACTCCATCGCATAAAAGTAGTTCCGGCCGGTTCTGCCCAGGTGAAACACCGAGGCCACGTTCGGGTGCCGGACGCTGGCGGCGGCCCGAGCCTCGCGAACGAACCGGAGCCGCGCCGAGTCGTTACCCAGGCAGTTTTCCCCGATGACCTTCAGGGCCACGGGGCAGCCCAGCATGACGTCGCGCGCTTTATACGTTATTCCCATCGCGCCGCGGCCGAGTTCCACCGGTTGGCCGTCCTGGCCCGCCAGCAGTTCGTAGTGCTCAAACTGAATGGCCGGGCGGCTGCCGTCCGGCGCAGGCTCGGCCCGATCCGCCTCAGCGTCCTCAGCAGATTCAGCCTCGCCGTCGAGCGCCATCCGCAGTTGGCAGACCGGGCAGCCTTCCAATGCTCCGGAAAACTCGTGGCCGCACGCCGGGCAAGTGCGGCGGGATTGCTTTTCGCCGGCTCCTGCGCTAGCCGGTTCACCAGGGATCACCGGGGTCCGCCGGCAGACCACGCACCGTTGTCTCACGGGGTCAACGGAGCGAATAAAGAGCGTCTCACCCGAGTTGACGCGCGGGCCGGCCTGCTCCTCAGGCGTCAGCTGGCCCAGCAATTGAACGACCTGACCGTCGAGCGTCAGCCGCACCATGCCATACCCCTGCTCGTCGAAGTTGGTGGCCGCCGCGCCCGTCTCAAGCACAGCCGCATCCAGAGTCTTGGCCGGGGCGGAAGCCCACAGCAGCACGCCGGACATCAGCGGGCGGATGCAAAAGGTACGCACCAGGTACGCACCCAAAAGCGCCAGCAGCAGGCAGGGCCACCCTTGGATAAAGGGTGCAACCACCAAGCCGGTAAGCCCGAAACCCATCACCATCCCGCAGAGGTAAAGCGGTGAAAACCACGCGAGCCAGGCAAAGATCGGGTCCGAGTCCGAGTGACGGTTTCCGGCGGAGCGCCCACCCGATTGGCGCGCCGAACCGTGGCGCAGGTGGCCTGCGGGTCGCGCGTGCAGCGGGTTGCCATGGCCGTGGTGGACCCCGAAGTGGTGAAACCCGGCCCCGCACAAACCGAAAGCGGCCAGCGCGATAAAGCCTCCGATGAGGCACGACAGATAAATATCCAAGCGAACGCTCGCTTTCTAGCTACTCCAGCTTAGCCTTTTAACGTCCTTGCTGCAACCACCCCGCCGCCAGGGGCAATCCCGGTTTCCGAGGTGATGCCTTCCGTAACGGCAAAGTCGGCCAGCGCTTGTTCTTCCAGTGCTTTCCGCTCTCGCTCCTGAAGCATGACGTTGCCGGCGGTAAGCGTATCACGGGCGAGGCGCGCTTTCCCGGCCGCTGTATCGCGTTCCTGCTCGATCATCTGCTGCAAGCGCGCCAGGGTATCACCACTTCCGCCGGTCCGGATGATCAAACCGGAAGCCATTTCGGCCAGTTCAGCCGTCGCCCGTTTGATTTTGAGGTCATCCAGCACGGAGCGCAGCGCCTCAATCCGGGCCTGCGCATTCTGGATCGCCACGTCGCGGGCCCGGATCAGCTGGCGATAAGTTTCTTCCGCCTGTTCAAGGTCGGCGCGGCTCTGGTGAAGCCCTTGCCGGACCGCCTGCAGCCGCACAGCGAAGGATCCCGCGAGCTCGCGATTACCCGTGCGAACGAGGGCGGTCGTCTTCGCTCGAAGGGCCTTTTCGTCCCTCTCCAGGGTCCTCACCTGCGTGATCAAGCGCTCGCAAAGGCCGGCATTGGCCGCGAGGCCCTGGTTGTATTGTGCAATCTGTTTCCGCAGATTCTCACGCTCGGTGTCAAGGAGCGCCTCAGGATGTTGTTGCTCCAGACTTCGAAGCAGGATGCCGAGGGACCCACGAATAAGGCGGTAAAGTCGCTTGAGCATTGGATTACACTTCTATTAATCGCCGGGATACGGGGCGTAGCCGCACGGCGATGACCCTCGTCATCGTCGCGCAGGCTGCGCGCCCTCACCTTGATACTTAGGAATTGGGCCGGCCCGAGTTTCAGTGCCGGGCAAAAAAAATTCATTCCATTCGGCCGCGGAGGTGGCCATTGCCGCCGGACTGCCGGTCAGTCCCGTTTCACCCGGCCGTTTCACCGCGCTCTCGCCGTGAACGCGCGAGCGTGCCGGAAAGCGAAAATAGACTGGAATCAATCGACTTTGCAGAGGAACGTCTTACCCGGATTCCAGGCTAAGCCCCCCTTGTAACCAGCTAACCGGCCCCCCGACCATGATTAATAAACAGCGTCAAGGTTTTGCCTTTCACTTGGCAAAGATACATCCGCCACGAGCCGTCGCCGTTCTGGGCCTGCTTTGCGCCTGGCTGAACTGCGTGCCGGCCGGCCAGGCGGCGGAACCCCCGAACAGCAACAGCTTCGACGTGCTGGTGGGTACTTACACTTCCGGCAAAAGCAAGGGCATCTACAGCTTTCGATTCAATGCCGAGACCGGCGACCTGCAAACGCTCGCCGCTCCGGCCGAGACGGTTAATCCTTCCTACCTCGTGGTGAGCCCCGACACGAAGTTTGTCTACGCGGTCAATGAACTGCATGGCTGCGGCAGTGAGCAGGGAGCAGTCAGCGCCTTCCACTTCGATGCCGCGTCGGGTGCCTTGACGTTTATCAACAAAATGCCCGCCCTTGGTGACGACCCCTGCTACATAAGCCTGTCACCCGACGGCCAGAATGTGTTCGTGGCGAACTACAGCAGCGGCAGCCTGTCCGCCCTGGCCGTGCAACCGGACGGATCGCTCGCCGGCCCGGTTGAAACGCTTACCCACGTCGGGCACGGTCCGAATCCGGAACGCCAGAAGAGCGCGCACGTGCACATGGTGATACCTTCGCCGGATAATGAGTTTCTTTTCGCGACTGACCTGGGCGAGGACCGGGTGTACGCCTACCATTGCGAACCGGGCAGCCAGACATTCCCCCTGCACCCGGCGCAGCCGCCGTTTACCGTCCTAAGCCCCGGGGCCGGACCCCGGCATCTGGCGTTCAGCCACGATGGCCGGTTTGTTTACCTGATCGAAGAGATGGGCGAAGCGGTCGTGGTGTTTCGTGTCCACGGGCCGCACCTGGAGCCGATCCAGACGGTTCGGGTGGCGGCCAAGGAGTGGCCGGGCGACGTCGGAGCGGCCGCCCTGCACCTCTCTCCGGACGGCAAATTCCTTTACGCTTCCAACCGCACAAACGCGAACGACCTGGTCATTTACTCGGTTGATGCGCAGGCCGGCATCCTCACCACGGTGGGGCACCAAGCCAGTTTAGGAACCAAACCCCGGGATTTCTGCATCGATCCGACGGGCAACTTCCTCGTGGTCGCCAATCAGGACAGCGATAACCTGGTGATTTTCAAACGTGACCCGGAGACCGGCGCCTTGACGCCGACGGGTAAAACGGTGGAGGTGGGTTCGCCGGTCTGCGTTCAGATGATCCCGGCGCCGTGATCGAGAGGGCCGCGCCGCCGGTTCTCGCGGTAGCTCGCGTCGCTCGTGACCATGCTTTCAAAGCCGCGTGCGCCTACGGAATCACGCGGTCCCGCCGGAGGCGGGCGAAGAAATTCCTGAACATATCCTCTGTATCGATGCAGTCGTGGAACCCCGCGCGGCGCGCCTTGATGGTGCTGGAGATGTTGTCATAGTCCATCAGGCGCAGGATGGCGTCTGCGAATGGCCACGACGAGACCTGTTCGTAGGAAAGAGGCTGTAATTTATGCTTGCGGACCATCGCGTCCCACAGGGGCCGCTTATCGGCCATGTACACCGTCAGCGGCGTCGGGACGGGATCGGCCGCCGGCAGATCGAACATCGCGGCAAGGCGGGGCCAAAGGTATCTCCAACGGAAGTAGTCGCCGTTGGTGATATTAAAAATCTCATTCCTGGCCGCTTCGGACCGGCCGGCCCACACCGTTGCGCTGGCCAGGATTTCTGCCGACGTGATTTGGTACAAGATCCTGTAACTTTTCTCGGTGCCCGGAAATCTTAGCGGCAGCCCGAGTTCCTTGGAAATGGCGGCATAAACGGCGATCGACATGCCGAGATTCATCGGGTTGGCCAGGCCGAAGCCCATAATGGCTTCGGGCCGCAGCGCCGTCCAATGCCACGCTTTACCCTGCTGGCGCTCGCGGAGGAAGTCCTCCTGGTCGTAATAGAAGTTCGGCGGCATCAACCGCGGATCATCCTCGCGGGCAGGCGTTTTGAAGGGCCCCAGGTCGGCGCCATAGGCTTTTCCGCCTTGGTAGAATGTGACGTGTTGCAGAGTGCGAGAGGCCGGTTCGACGGCATCGAGTAGATTTCTCAGGATGGCCAGGTTGGCCTCGCTGCGTTCGGCCGCGGTCGGTTTTTCAATGTACGCGCCGAACACGATGTGGGTGATCCCGCCCAGCGGTCCGACCTTTCGCTGCAGATTTTCCCGGTCGAGCAGGTCCGCCCTGATGCCTTCCACGCCCGCCGGCAAAGGTGCGAAGCGGCGCGATAAACCGTATACCTGCGTGTCAGGGAGGGAAGCCCAACATTCGGCGGCAGCGCGGCCGCTCACCCCATGGATACCGGCAACCAGAACGACGTTCCTGATGGGCATTCTCTTGTTTCCAAGTTCGTTTTTGACATCGCGGATAGCGGCGTAAAAAATTCCGGTGTTCCGGTTCGTGCCACGAGATGCGTATGGAATACATTCAAAACGCGTGCGAATCCTTGCAAGGTGCTGGTCCCAGCGATGGCGGGATCACGTCTCCGGCAGCACTTAGAGCGGCAGTCTGCGCGCTTCTCTGGTTGTGGGCGGGATCGGCGCTCGGCCAGGATTTGCCTGATAAGAGCGCCCCGTCGGAGCGCAATACTGATCTGGAATTTGATTACGCACTCACCAACACCGGCAAGCGCGGCAACTATCGAATCGTGCGGCCCGACACCGGCCAGGTGTTGGCCACCGGGCAGGTCGGCACCGATTTTTCGCCCCTCACGACCTTGCAAAACCAGTTTGCGGCTTCGGGCCTGCTTCCGGGCACGCCGGTGGCCATCCAGGTGCAGCGGCCTGACGGCTCATGGTCGACCGTGGATGATATCCGGGTCCACTATCCTCCGGAGCCGAGTGATTCGCAGCGGTACCTCGATGATGCCGGCTATCGCGGCAACTTCACCGTACCGGACCTGTCTGCCGCCTCACCTTCGCCTACGCCAACTTCAACGCCGGCGGCCTCGCCTTCCGTTACGCCTGCGCCTACGCCTGCCCCGAGCGCATCCGTATCCCCTGCCGGCAACCAGAGGGAGCGGGGCGGAGCAGACGCACATGCCCCTTCGGGTGCGCCAGCCGGTCCGGGAGAAAACGCCCGACATTAGAAAGGAGATGCGGCCGGTCGCATCCTCCGGGATCATCCGTCGCGTACGGTCTGAGACGAAAATCGAAGGATCGGAGTGAGAAATGGAAGGAAATTTAAGCCTGTGATGAATCGGCTTTTTTGCGTTTTGGCCTGCTTGCTGATTGCCGGATGCGCATCTTTGAACAGCGACCGCGTCGGCCGCCGGAATTTTGCGATCGAGACCTATTTTCCGAACCCGAATGAGGCGCGGTTGGCCGAAGCCCGCGGCAGGGAATACGTGAACCGGAATGGCTCCGGCGCAGGGTCCGGAACTCCCTACCTGGCGATTGACGCGACCTTGGTCTTTCCGGAGGAAATCCAGAACCTCTGGCCTAAACTGATGAATTCGGAGACGACGGCGAGCGTGTTTGCGCACGGGACCGAGGATTTCTCGCTGAGCGATTTTGTGCTCTACGGTATCGTGATTTTCGACACAAGAAGCGGCCATCTTGTAAGTGCCGGCGGCTACGTCGTCGCCGAACTGCCGCCCCGCGGCGAGATCGCGCGGTTCGGGAACTACTTCGCCCGATTTATCGGCAGCTGAGATTGGTCTGAGGTTTTTCCGGTTTCACCGCGCCAGGCCCAAGGTGGCGAGGCCAAAGGTGTACATGAACGCTACTTCCTTCAATTGATCGTAACGTCCGGAGGCGCCGCCGTGGCCGGCGTCCAAATTGATCCTGAGGAGCAACGGGTTGCGGTCCGTTTTGAGCGCCCGCAGCTTGGCGGTGTATTTGACCGGTTCCCAGTAAGGCACCTGGCTGTCGTTGAGCGAAGTAAGCAGTAACAGGCTGGGATAGTTCTTCGCGGCCAGGTTGTCGTAGGGACTGTAACTTTTGATGTAATCGTACTCGTCCTTCTTTTGCGGGTTGCCCCACTCGATGTACTCGCTGGTGGTCAGCGGCAGGCTGGCGTCACTCATCGTGTTAAGCACGTCCACGAACGGCACGTCGAGAACGGCCGCCTTGCACAGGTCCGGCCGCAGGTTGAGCGTGGCACCGATGAGCAAGCCCCCGGCGCTGCCCCCTTCGATGACCATTCGCTCGTGGGCGGTGTAGCGGTGAGCCACCAGGTAATCGGCGCACGCTATAAAGTCAGTGAACGTGTTTTTCTTGCTCAGCATGCGGGCACCTTCGTGCCACGCTTCACCCAGTTCGCCGCCGCCGCGGACGTGCGCCAGGGCGAAGATCACGCCCCGATCAAGGAGCGAAAGGCGAACCGATGAGAAGGATGGGTCGATGGACATGCCGTACGAACCATAGCCGTAAAGCCAGCATGGCGAGCTGCCGTCAAGCGGCGTATCTTTGCGGCGCACGATGTCCAGAGGCACTTTGACCCCGTCGGCGGCGGTTACCTGTGCGCGTTCGATCGTGTAGCGGGCCGGGTCATAACCCCCGAGCACCTCGTTGCGCTTGAGCAGTTTCTGCTCGCCCGTGGCGAAGGTGTACTCGAATACGCTGGGGGGAGTGATGGGCGATTCGTAGCGGTAACGAAACGTGCCGGCCGCAAATTCTTCGTTGTGGTCCGGGCTTGCCTCGTACGCCGCCTCCGGGAGCGGGATGCGGCGCGACGCTTTGGTTTCGAAGTCCACCACCCGGAATTGCGACAGCCCCGCCTCCCGCTCAACGATCACGGCATAGTTTGCATACGGCTCGAACCCCTCAATCGTCGTCCCCGGCTGCATGGGTATGAATTCCCGCCAGTGCTCATCGCCCGGCGTCGCAACCGGTGCAGTCACCACGCGGAACTCTTTGGCCTGATCGTTGGTGCGCACGTAAAATAGCCCGTCGCGGTGCTCGGGGTAATACTCAACGTCGTTCCGGCGCGGTGCGATGAGTCTGAGCGCACCGTTGGGCTGGTCTGCGGGCAGGAAACGATACTCGCTGGTGCGCTTGCTGACGGACCCGACAAAAAGAAAGCTGCCGTCGTGTGAACGCTCCACGGTCACGTCGAAAAGTTCATCCTTTTCTTCGTAGAGCAACGCCGGTGCCTTTTCGTCGAGGGTGTACCGCCAGACCTGGTAGGATCGTTTCGCGTCATCCTCAACGACGTAGAAAATGGTCCGGTTGTCCGCAGCCCAAGCCAGATCGGCCACCTTGCCGATGGGAGTTTTTATTTCCTTGCCGGTGGCCGGATCCTTAAGATGAAAGTCGTAGTCGCGGTGGCCGGTCACGTCGGTCGAGTAAGCCAGCAGCGCGTTGTCGTCGCTGTACGCAACCGCGCCGAGTTCCATGAACTTCTGCCCTTCCGCCAGCCGATTGACGTCCAGCACCACTTCTTCCGGCGCGTCGAGGGTTCCCTTCTTGCGGCAGAGCAGCGGGTACTGCTTGCCTTCTTCCGTGCGTTGGTAATGCCAGTAACCACGCTGTTGGTACGGCGCCGAAACGTCCGTTTGCTTGATGCGCCCGAGCATCTCCCGATAAAGTGAGTGTTCAAACGATTTGAACGGCGCCATCACCGCCCCCGTGTAGGCATTCTCTGCCTTCAGGTAAGCAAGTACCGCCGGTGAATCCTTCTCGCGCAACCAAAAATACGGATCCTCGATCTTGTCGCCATGCAGCCCGACGGTCCTGGGCCGCCGCTCGGCCACGGGCGGTTTGGCGGCATTCGGGTCCAGTGATGGCGGGGGGTCAGCAGCGGCGACGGGAAAGCGTAACGGAATCATCAGGGAAAGGGCGGCCAGGCAAAGCAACGGTTTGTTCATGCGGGATCGGTATCAGATAAGCGTAAGGGTGATTCGAGCGAACGCCGGTGATTGCTCCTGCAAGCAACCTGATCGGCGATCTCCAGGCGTTGAAACAGGGCGGCGGATACATAGACGCCGTTCGAGCCGTTGAGCACCCGGTACGCCGCCGCAAATCCGCCGGAGCTTACCACGTTAACGACAGCCGCTTCGACCCCGCCGCCGAAAGGGAGAACAGCTGAAATCCGGAGCGAGATAGCAGGAGTCATAACCCATAAGAGAGCCGAGCACACCTGGCTACACCGATGCGGCGACCCATATAAAACGAAAAATCAGGTTCCGCATCACAATAACTCCCGCCTAAAAGCAGGGGCTGAGGCGCAGCGCAGCCGGTATTCCGGCGCGATGGCGAACCCCGGGGACCAGACCGCCCGCGCCAGGGTGACCCCGGAAAATGCAGGTACGATGCCGGTCAGCCGGCCCCCTCAGGCTTTTGCCGAGGCTGATTGCAGGAGCCCCTCGCAGAGGAGCGTCACGTGCTTTTGGATGAGTTCGTCGCGTTCCGCCCAGGGGAAGCCCGGCTTCGTCAATTGGAGCATGATCAGGCCGTGCATGCCGGCCCATAGGCACTGCGTCAAAACCTCAATGGCCACCGCCGGATCGGTTGGCTCGGCAGCCACCACGTCTTCGACCAGGGCCCGGAAACTTGCGTACGCACAACAGCCCGGATCGTTGTCCGGCTCCGCATCCTTCGCCGGTTGTGCGGCTTGGGCCGGTTGATTAAATGTCAGCAGGTATTCCTGCGGGTGCTCGAGGCCGAACCGGATGTAGCCGCTCGTGGCCGCATGCAGATTGGCCACCGGATCCTGTCCCGAAGCACGGAGCTCTCGGCATTCCCGAGCCAATTTGGCAAAAGTGCTGGCGCAAATCTCTTCCAGGATCGCGCCTTTATCGGGAAAGTAGAGGTAGAGTACCGTCGAACAAAGGCCAAGTTCCGATGCAATTCGGCGAATCGTGGTTCTCGCATACCCCTCTTGCACGAAAAGCCGTTGGGCGACGGAGAGAATCTCTTCACGCCGTTCATGGCCTTTACCCTTACATTTGCGGCCTGAAGATGATGGAGCGGGCTTGGAAATGGAGGACATACAGGGCTGCATCGGCCGTTGCGCGCCGGCAACGGCTAAAAAGATTTTACCACTGCTGCGGCAGCGCGTAAACCATCGGCATTGGGCCGGAAAAGGTCACGTGCAGGGGGCACTGCACCCGGATCAGATCAAAAGGTTTTCGATTGAACAGCGCCAACCAGCGCGCCCGGCGCGCCCGAGCTTTCCGGCGCTGCAGGCGTTCCCACCGGTGTTGGCGGGCAAGTTCGGCCAGGATGATCGAGGTGCGCGGCGAACGTGTCGGCTGGGCGGGCGCCAAGAGCACATCAGCGGAGGCGGAAGCGGAAATCGCGGTCATAACGGATTAACTGTTATCAACGTTACGTTATCGATGATAACATTGCCGCGACAGGAATCAAGGATTTATTATCGATGATCTGTTATCAATGATAAGTTCCGGCGGATTTCTTATATGCTGAGGGAAATGTCGCCGCAGAGGGGGGCGCGTGGAACGGGCGCTTTGCGCGGAGCCATCGCGGCGGTGAAAGGAATCGCCTGAAGATTGCGTGCCTGCCGTGGGACGGAAATTCAGCGGCCCCCTCCAACGTAGCTGGCCAGCCGGGTGACCAGTGACTCGCGCTCGATGAATTTTGCGATCTGAGTGCCGAGTGCGGTGAGCATGGATAGCAGTTCATCATCCGGCGGGTGCACCCCGCGGCTGAAGAACTCCATCACACCGATGACCTTTTCTCCGAGCAGAATCGGAAAAGCGAAGCCGGCGTGCAGTCCTCCTTTGGCTGCCAGGGCAACGCGCGGGAATTGCTCCTGTCCGAGGGCGACAACGTCCGGGATCCAAAAAGCTTTGCGGCTCGACCAGACCCGCCCCGGAAGGCCCACCCCTGACCGGAAAGTGAGGTCCTGAGTGGCGTCGACGAATTCCTGCGCATTGACGTCATCGGCACGCCAGATGTCGACGCAGCGCAGAGCCTGCGTGGCAGGATCCACGTGCCAAAGAGCACCGAAATCCCACCCGACCGTTTCACAAATGGCTTGCACGACCTTGCCCGAAGCTTCACCGAGGTGACGCATTTCCGCCAGAGTGCGGGTGACCGCATACTGCAGCCTGAGATGCGCATTGGCGCGGTCGCGTGCCTCCTCGGCCAGTTTACGGCGCGTCACATCCTGCACCATGCCTTCATAGTAAAGGACCTCGCCGGTGACTTCGTCGCAAACCATGCGTGCGTTTTCCAGGATCCAGATAACGCTCTGATCCCGGCGATAAATTTCAGATTCAAAATCGATCACCTTGCCTTGTTCACGGACCAGTTGGATAAACTCACCGCGGCGGCTTGGCCGGACGTAGAGTTGGCGGTTGATGTCGGTCAGGGCTGAAATCAGCTCTGCGGGCGAGTTATAGCCATACATCCGGGCAAGCGCCGGGTTGGCGCTGATGTACTGCCCTTCGGGCGTGGTCTGAAAAATGCCGATCACGCAGTGCTCGAAAATGCTCCGGTACTTTTGTTCGGCTCGACGCAGCGCTTCGAGGGTGCCTTCAAGTTGCTGATTCATAACGTCTTGACGCGAGTCTCCATGGTAAACTGCGGTCGCGAACTTCACAGGGGCTCCAGAGGCAGCATTCTCTGTGCCAATGATATGGTTAATGCCATTCAGACCGTTTATCTCGGAAAAATGCCGGCTCAGGGGGGCGTCGGCACCGGAGGGTGCTCCGTAGCGGGTTAAATCGGTCTCAGGCCCGACGGGCCGGTAGAACATAGTCCAGGGTTTACCCTGGGAAACCGTCAAATCGCGATCGAGCCCTGCAGGGGCGGCAGAGGGCGTTGCTCACGGTTTCTGCCCCCCCTTCAGCAAATCCAACCCGGCGGGGCGGGCGTTTGTTGGGGAGAGCGTACAGGCGTGACGCCTTAGGAGGGCTCGATCGGGGGGAAACGCCTCCCCAGGGTTTTACCCCACTGCCATATAGTTAAGGATGAGGGGGATGCTTTGGTCCCGAAGGGACGAAGGCCATGCCCGGCCTGCCGTCCTTAACTAAATGGCAGTCGGTTAAACCCTGGGCAATGTTCCTTTGGCCCTTCAGGCCATAAAATCGTCTCCCGGCCCATTGGGCCTGGACCGTTTATACGGTCTGACAGGTGTAACGCCGGCAGGGCACCCGGGAGGGAAGACAAGATTTTAACTCCATGGCCGTCGAAATGGGATAATACATCTCCCGGCGAAAAAGGCGTGTTCCGCCGCTGACCGGCTCTTCAATCGGGAACGGGCCGCTCTCCGGAAGCATCCAGATGGGTCAAAACGCCGCACCCGAAGGGTTTCTGACGCGAGGGTGCAAATCAGGCAGGTAAATTCGCGCTGGAAAGCCTCCGCCGTCCGCCGGCCGTAAAACGCCGTTTCCCTTTCAGGGCGGGCTTGGCGCCGGGGGCAGCGTTCCCTTTAAACGGCGGGCGCCGACCAACCCGGCCCGCCGGCCCGCCCTCAAAACAGGCGTGACACCAGCGGGTTCGCCAATTGGCGGGCAGCCTGCGGCCACAGGTATGGCAGGCGGCCTGCAAGCGTTTTTGCAGCGATGCCAGAATGTACCGGTTCAGCCGGTCGAGTTCACGGTGGGCGGGCTCGAGGTCGGGGAAAGTGTCCGGGTAATGGTAATGCATCCATTTGTAGGCGCCCAGCAGGCGGCTGTCGCGTTCGGCCCCGTGGAGATCCTGGGGCGTGTCAGCCTCTTCACCCTCCCGGCTTTCCAGAACCGGCAAACCCCGGCTTTGTCCGTTTTCGAGCGCGTCGAGCCAGTCGACCCAGGCGTTCAGGTGCCGGTTTTCCTGAGGATTGATCGGGCAGTTGCACACCGTGAGGAGATCTTCCAAAGGACGGCGCGAAGCGCGGGCCCGGGGATGCGCCGCCAGTTCGAGCATCCCCGAAATGTCAGCCTTGCAAAAGAGTTGGTCCCGTTCCGGAAGGCTGGAAAACGTCTTCAACAAGGAATCGAGCCGCTCCTTGCCGGTACGTTCCGCAAGGTATTCAAGCGTTTGCAGGCGCGGGGCGACCGGTACCTTCAACGGTAACGGGTCTCCCGTGCCGGAAGCGAGGGCTTCACGGATCACCTCGAGGTCAGCCTCGTTCAGCGCGGTCACGATGCCGGGTTCATCATCGTCGCCGTGGCCGAAACGGCCGGCCCGGCCGGCGATCTGGAGAATTTCAGATTTCGAGAGAACAACTTCCTCTTTTCCGTTCCATTTGGTCAGGCTGGTGAAAACGATGGTACGGATCGGAAGGTTAAGCCCCATCGAGATGGCGTCGGTGCTCGACAGGTATTCCGCACGGCCTTCGGCAAAGCGCCGTGCCTCCCCGCGCCGTACCTCGGGTGAAAGCGCACCGTAAATGCACGCGGTGCTGGCTTCACCTAACGTTTTTTTCCAGGCCAGCGTCTGGGCACGCGAGAACGAGACGAAGGCAGTGCCGGGCCCGGCATCCTTGGGAGACTTGAGCGGTTCGTCCGCAACCCGCAAAGGTTTCAAACGTTGGGTAAAAATGATTTCGAGCGGTTCATCCAGCGTCTCGGCCAGCTTTCTGAGCACGGGCTCGGCTTCCGGACTTCCGAGCAGGATGACCTCGCGCGCATTTACGCCCACGATGGCCTGCGTCCATGCCCAGCCTCGAGACGCATCGGCAATCATTTGCACCTCGTCAATAACCGCCACCTCATATGACTGGGTTGCGTCCAGCATTTCGACCGTCGACGACACGTGGGTCGACTGCGCCGTAAGGAGGCGCTCTTCGCCCGTGACCAGGTCGGTATAAATGCCTTGGCCCTGCAGCCGGTCCCAGGTTTCAGCGGCCAGCAAACGCAGCGGCGCCAGGTAAACGCCGGTGCTTGCGCCCGCCAGTCTCACCAATGCCTGATGAGTCTTGCCGCTGTTGGTCGGCCCGAGAATCGCCGTAAGCGTCCGGCGAGTCGCCCTGGCCCACGGAAAAGTTTCGGGGTACTCAAGCAGTTTAAGGCCCTCGGCCAGTTCGCGCTTTTGCTTCACGGCCTGGGAAAGTTTGATGGCCTGATCGACGCGCGAAGCAAACGCCCCCAGCGGCAACGGCTTGGAGGATGAGGGGTCGAGTTCCTGGCGAATGGCTTCCCATTCCTGGAACGTGTACTCGGCCGGTCGCAGAGATGCCAGCTTCGCCTGGGCGCGTTCGAGACCATGGCTGAGCCGCCGGTTTGCCTCGGCAAACGCCGCCGGCAACTTCTCCAGAACCCGGACGTGGCTGCCGGGCAGTTGCATCAAGGGCGCCTTAAGCCAAAAGCGAATCGCGAACGGCTCGGCGAGTTCGGCCTTCCGCTTCAAGACCAGGGTGGTTGCCTCAACCTCGATTTCGTCGGGCCTCAGGCCTTTAAGCCCGGGCAATTCGCTTAGAAGCGGGCAAGCGCTCCGCAGATAGCGCAGGAGCGTTTTCGCCGAGGTTTGAGCCACGCGCGGCGGCAAGGTATGCTTGCGGCGCTCGGCCTGGATCCAGTCATCCAGGATTTTTTGATCTTCTAAATTAAAAACAGGAGAAATGTTGGGTACGGAACTCACGATAAAAATGTGCGACGATAACGTTGCGACCGGCCGGTTTTCCGGCTGAATCGGCGGCTGCGCAGGCCTGCCTGTACGGGGCCCCGCGAAGCAAGGGGCATGCCCACGCTGATCGGCTGGGTACCTATACACCCTTTTTATCGTCCGGAAAAGGGCCGGCTTTACCCGCAACAAATGACAAATCATCCCAGGGACCGCCTGGGGTGTAGAGAAAGGATCAGCCCCGGGCAGACTTCGCGGCACCGGCCGGCCTTCTCGAACGGTCTGCACGGCTTCCGCGCTTGGCGGAGGTGCCGGATGGATCTATGTATTATCTATAAAGACTTGTGAGAGTTCGCGTCGACCAATTTCATGGCTGCCACCTCTGACAGAGCCGTTAACCTTTAAATGCAGCGAGGCCTCATCACATGGACGTTTCCGATCACGCAACGCTCGATCTTCAGGCGCTCTTTGAGGCGGTCCCCGATTTGTACGTGGTGGTGCAGCCACGCGGCAACGATTACCCGATCGTGGCTGCCAGCGCGGCGTTCCTTCGGACGACGATGACCCGGACCGACGATCTGCTCGGCCGTAGCCTTTTCGAGATTTTCCAGGATGGTGCCGGCGTGCGCGAGACTGAGGGCGCCCGTATCCTGCGCGCTGCGCTGGATCGGGTGCGCGAGGGCCGTGCATCCGAGAAGGTTGCCCTCCGGTACGCCCTCCGCTCACCCGGATCGACGGGCCATGGAGCCGAAGACCGTTATCGGCGGACGCTTCTCTCGCCCGTGATCGCTGCTGACGGGACCGTGCGGTTCGTGATCTGCCGGACGGAGGACGTTACTTCGCAGGTCCGTTCCGAGCGAATCGTGGATGACCTGCGCTCCCGGATGGAATCGATCCTGGTTGCAGCTGAGATTGCGACCTGGAGCTGGGACGTCGAGCACAACCGGGTTACCGCGGATCGCAACCTTGCACGGCTCTTCAGCGTCGGCCCGGAAGATGCCGCCGGCGGGCCGATCGAAAAGTACGCAAAGGCCGTTCACCCGGATGATTGGCCTCGGGTTGAAGGGGCCATCGACAAGGCTTTGCGTGAAGGTGCCGTCTATAAGGAGGAATACCGCGTCATCCAAGCGGACGGCTCCTCCCGGTGGGTGGTCGCCCGCGGCTGGGTTGAGACGGATCCCGCTGACGGAACCAAACGCTTGTCCGGGGTGGTGGTCGACATCACCGATCGCAAACTGGCCGAGGAAGCGTTGCGCGAAAGTGAGGAACGCCTGCGCATGGCCGTCGAGTCAGCTAATCTCGGTACCTGGGATTTTGATCCTGTGACCGGGGACTTGTTCTGGTCGGACCAGACCCGGGCGGTCTTCGGCCTGCCCCCGGGGATGGAAATGGATTACGCGATGTTTTTGCAAGGCGTGCACCCGGACGACCGGGACCGAACCGATGCCGCCGTGCGGGCCGCCCTGAATCTGGAGAACGATGGCCGCTACGAAATCGATTATCGCACCATCGGCTTGCAGGACGGAATCGAGCGGTGGGTGACGGCCCGGGGACGAGCCTTTCTGGATGATCGCGGGCAGGTGCGCCGGTTCATCGGTACCGTGCTCGACATCACCGAGCGCAAGCGCGGAGAGGAGGCTGCGGCCCGGCGCAGTGCGCAGCTCCAGGAGCTCGCCGCCATTTCGACCCGGCTGAACGCCGCTCACGACGTGCCGTCCGTTCTCGGCATCATCACGGAGGAGGCACGCAAACTTATCGGCGCTCACCAGGCTGCCACGACCGTCGTGCTCGACCGGCACAAACCTCATCAACCCCTCACCGTTGTCTCGCACTCCGACAAAGGCGTCCTGCCCGGCTCCGGTGAGGACGTGCCCCCGCCGGACAGCCTCTCGGCTTCAAATGAGGGAATTTCGGTGCCCCTGGTCGGACGCAACACCCGGAGTTTTGGCGTGATCCGTCTCTCGGGCAACTTTGCGGACCAACTGAGCGAGGACGACCTGGCTGTCCTGGTTCAGCTCGCACAAATTGCCGCGGGCGCGATCGAGAACGCGCGCCTTTACGAGGAATTGCGCGAGAAGGACCAGCGCAAAGACGAGTTTCTGGCCATGCTTGCGCATGAGCTGCGTAACCCGTTGGCCGCAATTCGTAATGCCGTGACCTTGAGTGAAGGTGTAACCAATGCCCAGGAAATCGCCTGGAGCATGGAGGTCATCCAGCGGCAATTGCGGCAACTCACGCGTTTGATCGATGACCTCTTCGACGTATCCCGCATTACCCGGGCAAAATCCAGTTGCGCAAGGAGCGCCTGGACGCCGCGGCCATCCTCCGGAGCGCTGTGGATGCAGTCCAGCCGCTCATTGAAGAGCGCCAGCATGAGTTAACCGTCTCCTTCCGGCCCGGCACCCTCGACCTGGAAGCTGATCCCACCCGGTTGGAACAGATCGTGGTCAACCTTCTGACCAACGCCGCCAAATATACCGAGGCCGGCGGCCAGATTGCTTTGAGCGCTAAGAAAGACGGCAACGAAATCGTCATTCGTGTGCGGGATAACGGCACGGGCATCCCGCCGGAGAGATTGCCGCAAATGTTTGAGTTGTTCGTCCAGGGTGACCGTTCGCTGGCGCGCACGGAAGGCGGGCTTGGCATCGGGTTAACCCTGGTGCGATCTCTGGCCGAGATGCACGGGGGTAACGTACGGGCGTACAGCGAAGGTCCGGGTAAAGGCAGCGAGTTCGTGGTGCACTTGCCCGCTTCCACTTCCACGGTGGCCGGCCCGGCTCGCCCGGTCCCTTCGGTCAATACCCTCTCGAGCCGGACCGCGCCGAACCAGCGGCCGGTCCGCATCCTCGTGATTGACGACAATATGGATTCCGCGAACACGCTGGCCAGGCTGCTCAGCCGCCAGGGGCACGACGTGCGGACGGTTTACGACGGACCTGCAGCTATCGAGGCCGCCAGAGAACACCGGCCCGAATTTGTTCTGCTCGACATCGGCCTGCCGGGCATGGAGGGGTATCAGGTCGCGACCAGACTGCGACAAGAGAACGAGGACAGCATTCTCATCGCGCTCTCCGGCTACGAGCAGGAAAGCGATCGGGAACGCTCGCGCGCGGCCGGGTTTCATCACCACCTCGTCAAGCCCGTGGAACACGGGATTCTGGCCGAGTTGCTGGCAAACGTACGCGCGCAGGCATCCGCACGCGAATCGCGGGAGCGGGAAGGCCGTCAGGAGGCCTAAACGCCGGCCGGGCGACTGGAAGAAGGCGGCGCCCCGAGTGTCTCGGCTGCGGAGATGGTAGCCTCCGCGCCGATCTGAGGGTTGCCGGTCAGCCTGGAAAGCGCCGTCGGCAAACCCACCAGCGAAGTGATCACGGCGTCCGGTTCGGCCAACTGGTCCAACGTCGGCGCGGGTGGCGCGTCGCCGCGCAACAGCCACACCGCCCGCATTCCCAACCGTTGCGCCGGACGAACGTCGCTCTCCAGGCGGTTACCCACATGCACAGTGCGATCCGCTGGAATTCCGGCCTTCTCCAGCGCGTAGAGGAAGATTTTCTCGTTAGGCTTTTCCACGCCGGCCCGGTCCGGCAAGGCAATTACCGTGAACAGGTCGAGCAGGCCGTCCCGCCGCAACGCTTTCAGGGCGGCATCACCCGAGTTCGCCACCAACCCGAGTTTGAACCGGGCGACGAGCGCTCTCAGTGTAGGCTTCACGTCCGGATAAAGGTCAGGCAACATGTATTCCCAGTAGCGCCGGGCCAGGGTGGTCACCCTTTTACGATCCCCGTCAGCGAATTGGTTGGCGATGGCGGTGCGCAAGGAGCCCGATGCACGGGTCCGCTCCGCATCATAAACGGCCCAGAACTCGTGGTCTTCAATCTCCGGATTGATTTCATGGACCGCCCGCAACAATGCCCGGGTGTAAGCTGCGTCGTCGTAGATTGTTCCCCCAAGATCAAACAACACCAGGTCAATGTCACCTTCGGCGGCAAGGGCCGCCATGGCCGGCGGGTGCGCCAGGAGACACGGCGAGGCGCCGAACGCGGCCGGCCCACCGCCGAACGCCGCACCGCCAATCCCGCTCCAACGGATCGCTCCGGTCTCCGTCTCCTCCGGCAAGGTGAGAAACAAGGTCAAAACGGCGCTAAGCGCGTATAGGCCCGCAAAGATCCACATCACACCCTCAACTCCCAATGGCCCCAGGAAAATGGCCACGATCGCCGGACCCAGCAAGGCGCTGAGGCCCGCACCAAGGTTGAGCATTGAGATAGCCGCCCCTTTGTTCTCCGGGGCCAGGTGCGGCATGATTGCGGTCAGCGGGACGTACCCGGCCAGGGTCGCCCCGTAAAGCATCGCGACCAAAACGCACAACGCAAAATTTCCACGGTGCGCGACCGGAATATAATAAAGCAACAGGGTCGTGATGGTGCAGCCGACCCCGCCGACAAAGACCACCGTTTGCCGCCAGCCGAGCCGGTCCCCCACAATGCCCGACAACAGGTTCGCAATGATGTTGCTCAGGAACATGTAGGTGAGCAACTGCAGCCATTCGCTAAGGTGCAACGCGACCACGGTCGTGAAGAACGTCGGCAGGAACACCAGAAAACCGAACTGCGGGGCCGTGTTGATCATCCGCACCACGCAGCCGATCGCTGTCTTCGGTTTTTTCCAGGCGATCGACATGCTCGAGAACACGCCTGAAAGCATCGCTTTCGACGTCTGGGTTCCCGGCGCAACCGGTCCGGGGCGCCTCGTCTTTTTCGGGATGCTGGTCAGGGCGACGAGCCCGCCGGCAATGACGACCAAAAGCGAGCACCAGAGGGTGGCGTACTGGCCGATGGCAGGAATCATCAGGCTGGCGACCAGGGAGCCCAACGTCGGCAGCCCGGCGCTGAATGCAAACCAAAACCAGCCGACGGCAGACGCCAGCCGCCTCGGGGGGGTCGTATTGGTGACCAGAACAAGAAAGCCGTACGCAAATAACGGGTACCCGAGCCCCCGAAGCCCGTAGGCAATGATGATCAGGTGAAAGCTCGCCATCGGGAGCGCGAACCCCAGAAAAATCACCTGCAATACGATCCAGACCAGCAGGCCGGTCAACATCGCCACGCGCGGCCCCCAAACGTCGGCGATGGCGCCGGAGTAGCGGGCCGCCATGGCCGAAATCGCGCCGTAGATGGTGAAAAGCAGCGCAACCTTGCCCTGGGAGAACCCCTCGCCGTGAAGAAAATGGGCCAAATAACCCGACTCGACCCCATCGCCCATCATGAACAGCAGCAGGCCCAGGTAGCCGAACGCGAGTTCGCGCGGGAGGCTCAGGCATTCCAGGATTGTGGCCCACTGCTCAGAGCGAGTGGAGGTATTCGTAAGGGAATCAGGGGAGGCTTGGGGAACCGAAGCCATACGCTAATTGTTCAAGTTAAAAGAATGTAACCCAAACTGCCACTGATGCCGATAGGAGAATTTGCAATTGCAACCACACCTCTGCCCGCTGCACGGCCTCTCCCACCGTCAGCGGATGGGTGAACCGCTCCCGGTCCGTCGATACATGAACGAACTCGGCGAGCACCTGAGGGGCTAAGGCAACATCGTAGCCATTCGACAAACATCTGCGGTCTACGTCTGAAACGGAGTGATGCTAACCCTGGCCCAAGTGCGCCTGACCCTTCGCGCCGGAGCGTCGACACAACAATCAAGCTGCCGTCCGGATCCCGAGTGTTGCAAGATGATTCATACCATTTACACAATTATCTCGGTAGAATTCCGGCGGGAGGAGGTGCTGCCGGATGCTCCGCACGGCGTTACATCGTTCTTGGGCCCAACGGGCCGGTAGAACATAGCCCAGGGCTTTACCCCCTGGGTAACCGTAAAATCACGATCGAGCCCTCCTTAGGCGTCACGCCTGTACGCCTCAGGAGGGCTAATTCGGGGGGGAACGCCTTCCCAGGGTAAACCCCAGAGCTTTACCCACATTTTTTGAGAGCAGCGCGGGGACAGCCGTGACCGTCGTACGGCCCGAAGGGCCAAGAGAACATAGCCCAGCGTTTACCCCTCGACCTGACCCGCAATTCTGCCACCGTCAAGCAAGACCCGGCACGCGCCACGCATCCGCGCGTC
>JAFBAP010000010.1 GCA_019247695.1 Verrucomicrobiota bacterium
GCCATATTTCCGGCATGTTCCCTTCATGGCCGCCCGTTACTTTGAGTACGGCGTGGTAGGAGGCAGCACGACTTCCTTGCCTTCGTAGGCCGGGGTGCAGTTATCAGTGGAGTGCTGCTCCAGGCATTCCAGCTCATACGGGTCACGGGGATCGGCCGGGTCAGCGCTGGGCGCCCGCTTGACACCCTTCTTTTCTCTACCGGCGACGATCTTCGATCCGAACGCTTCGGTCAGTTCGAGCGCGTGCTGCTCATCGCACCCGCCGGTTACCAACGGCCCGTTGCCGGGTTTGATGATGCGGGGCGTAACCAGGATGATGAGATTCGTGCGTATCAGGCTCCTGGCGTTCCGGCTGAACAGGTACTTGCCGATCAGCGGGATCCTGCTCAGGCCCGGCACCTCGCGGAGGTCGCGTTGTTCATTCAGTGCCAGGACGCCCCCGAGCGCTACGGTCCGGCCCGGCGGCACCGTCACATTGGTGGTAGTGTCGTTGGCCTGGATGATAGGCAAGGTTTGCCCGCCGCTGACCGTCGTGCCGATTTTGGTTGATATCGAGGGTGAGAGCGTCATATCGACGTAGCCGTTCGGCAACTCCGTAGCCAGGACATGAAGCTGAATGCCATACTGGAATTCCTGGACGCCGGTGGTAAGATTATTACTGACCGTTGACCCGTTGGAGACGGCCGTCCCGACATTTGTATAGCTCTGGATAGGTTCATTCGTCACCGACGAGATCGTGACCGGCACCCCGCTCTTGGTAATCACCGTTGGCTGGCTGATGTCATACAAGCGGTTGTTCTGCTTCAGGAACGCAATGCGGCCCGCCACCTGGATGTCTTTAAGGAAGTAACCAAAGCTGGAGTAGGTGAACCCGCCGACAATCCCGCTCGCAAGGTTGCCGAACACGGAAGTGTTCTGCGGGAACCCGCTGCCGTTGACGCCGGCGTTACCGCCTGCGTTGGACACCGGGTTGCCGCCGTTCTGGTCAGCACCTAAATTCAGACTGAACAGCGGGTTGCCGGAAGCGTCCCGGCCGAAGAAGAGGCCCCAATCCGCGCCGATGTCCTTCGATTTGTTCGCGCTGATTGAGAGAACTTTTACTTCCACGACAATCGCATCGTCCATCCGGTCAACACGGCGCAGGTAAGACGCCACCAGGCGCTGATTCTCCTGGGTCGTCCGTATCACCAGAACGTTGCCCCGATCCGTGAACATAAAGGACTTCGCATCGTCGTCGTCGTCTCGTCCCACCCCCCGCGAGCCCTTGCCTTGTTCCGTCGCAACCGCGGCGGCCAGCGGAAAGCCGCTTGGGAAATTGCTCATCGCCGAGGATCCCTGGGAAAGAGACGACGTATTGATAGTGGAACCCCCACTGCTCCCTCCCAGGGTTCCGCTACTCCCTCCCAGAGTTCCGCTACTCGCGCCAGTGCTCCCGCCATTCATGCCGCTCGATGCGCCCAGGCTCGACGAACCGCCGCCTCCGCTGGAACTCGGATAACCTTTGGTGGAACCTTGAGGACTCTCGACCTTCATGCCCAGGAGATTTGCCACCCCTTCCACAATCAGGTGTGCATCGACGTTATGCAGTTGATAGGTCTTGGTGACGTACACCGTATCCCGGTTGGGATTCCTGAGGTCATCACGGACCAGCTCGTAAATGCCGTTGTTCTGCACCACGCGGAACCCGCGCCGCTCCGCCAGGATTTCGAACGCCTGCAACGGGGTCACGTTCGATAACTCGAACGAAATCTTTTCGTTCGGATCGATCGGCGGCTCTATGTAATCGATGCCCGCCTGCTTGGCCAAAAGCCGGAAAACACGGGAAATGCTGGCCTCTTCGAAGCTGTAATGGCGCGGCGTATTCGGACCCGCCTGGGTCCCGTTGGCCGGTCTTTCTTCTTCAGGTAGAGGGAGCGGACCCGGCGGCAACAACGGCGGCTGCTGCCCGCCCGGCTGCACCGGTGAGGTTTGCGGCGACGGTCCGGGGGGAATCGCCGGGTTGGCCGCATCCTGAGCGTAGGAAAGTTTAGGGAGCCCGGCCGTGGTCAGGACCGTGGCCGCCAGCAGGATGAAAGGTCGGAGAGACATGGTGAGGAAGAAGTCGGCGTAAGCCGGTTTAGCATGGTGGGCAGGCGGGTCGGGGTACTCTCAGCCCTATTTGGTCGTCGAGGTCGTTTGCACCTTGCCTTTTCCCCCTGACCCGTAAGTTGAGGCGTAGATGGTAGTTACCGTTTTAAGATCTTTTTCGTAAGTGAGGGTTAACTCCCGCTCGCAGCCGGGCACTCGTAGAACGACGGAGTCGGGGGTTATGCGTTTCACGGTCAGCTGGAGGTCTCCGGAGCGCAGGTCATCTTCGATGCCCAGGGCGTAAAACCGGGCCGTCGCGTAGAGGCGCGACATCAGGTTCTGCTCGCCCGCGCCGGGTGGCCCTCCGGGCGAGGCCGGCGGGTTTGAGACGGGCACGCCGCCCTGGCTGCCCAGCTTCAGCATAAGCTTGTCGCCAACCTGATGCGCTTTGTCGCCTAACAACGCCATCGGCGAATCCGGGTCATAGGCGATCCCCTGGATCGCGTACTGCCGCTTGGCGAGATCACCCAATTCGTGGAGGTATTCCTCGATCGGCTTGGGCCGGGCGGCGAACTCCTGCTTCTTCGCTCCCAGCAAGGTCACCTGCACCGACGGATCCAGGAACGGGTCCCGCTGCGCCGGTTTGTAGTCGAACGGTTGAAACACCGGGATACGCAGCCGCCTGAAATGATCCTGTATCCGGCTGGCGCCGGCGGGAGCCGAAACGGCCATGCCTTGGCGCCGCCCTGGGTCAATGGCCTCAGCGTGGGCCGATCCGCCGGGGCCGGCGAGCGGGGCGGCGCCGGCGGCCGATGCCAGGCACGCGCATAAAATATGTTTCTTACCGGGTCGCATGGTCATTTGTTCGCCGCGGCGGCTCCGCTGCGGAGCGTGGTCATGGTTGCCGTGATGTTAAGCGGAATCGCTTCCATGTAGAACGGTTCTTTGGGACTCGTTATCGTCAGCTTGGTGAAACGGAGCAACGGCAGGTTGTTCTCAGTTTCAGCCAGGGCCGGCAGAAAGCGGTGAAACTCGACGGAGGTGCTGGTGAGATCGTAACTCCAGGTCGTCTGGACGGCCTGATTACCCAACCGGCCCGCGCCCGGGCGGTTGGACACCGGCTGCAGGCCGGGCCGCTGCTTGGCATTCTCGTGCACCTTGATGGTGGGGTTCAAGTCGTAGAGCGCGCCGAACTGGCTCGGGTCAAGCGGTGCATCCGTGTAGGCGTCCAGAAGTTGTTCAAAGGCTTCCTGGTAGAACGGCATATCGGCTTTCATGGCTTTGAGCCGGGCCGTCCGGCGGTCCAATTCTTCCTGCTTGGCCGCGTTGCCGGTCCGCGCCGACGTCAGGGCGCCAAACTGGCCGCGGACGACCTGGAATTCAAAAAACAGGATTACCAGCGTGATCAACGCCAGAACGGCAAAGGGAGTCTGTGGACGGTTCATCGTGGATACTGCACCTGCAGGCTGAACTGCGGTTGCGCGAGAGCAAAGTTAGGTTGTTCCGAAATGACCACCGAGGCCTGGCCGAGCTCCCGGCCCAGCGCCTCCCGGAAATCCGAGATTACCTGGCGCTCCGGAATGCGGGTAAAGGCCTGAATCATCAGGCTCCAGCGGTCGATGTCCGCGGGATTCTTTTCGTCCGAAGCGCTCTCCAGCTGAACCTGGTGTAAGCAAATGTTCGGGCATTTGGCCAGGGCGGCCTCGACCGCCGCCAGCATCCGCGCAGCCGGCGTCCGCTTCTCAATCCGGTTCCGCAAAGCGGCCAGCGCTTCGATGCGGCCCTGGGTCGGACGCAGTTTGTCTTCGTCCTGGCGCAACTGGGATTCCTGCGAGGCCAGGCGGCTCTGTTCCTCTGACTGGCCGTTTTCCCAGACCTTTAACGTCGCAAAGAGCGCCGCCGTCACCAGGAGGCTGACGCCGATGACGAGCAGAAGGGTAAAGGTGTGCCGGTAAAACGGTTCCGTCCGGTAGGCCTGACGGATCCGGGTCGATTCGGTGACAAAAAGGCCCTCCTTGATCATGGTTTTTGCGTTCCCCCTTTCGTGCGGGTCAGAAAACAACTCAGCAGACGCGTTTCGAACGTTTGCGTTTTCGCCCTCGGCACGCCCGCAGGCGGGTCGGCATACTCGTCTGCGTCGAGCGTGCTGATGCTCAAACCTTCATTCAACAATCGGTTCCGGTGCATCTCGGCCTGGCTGGCGGTCAGACCGGCGGTGAACAAAAAGCTCTCCAAGGGTGTAGGTTCAGCCGCGCCATCCTCCGTTTGCATGGCTTCGGTGTGTTGCAACACCATGTTTTGAAGGCCGCCGACCAGGTCTTCGTGCGGCACGCCCTCCCCCAGGCTCATGGTAAAGGCGCAGTCGACCAGGCCGCGCTTGTCGAACAGGCCGATGGTCGTTGAGTGCGGCGTCGCCGCCACCTGCAAACCGGGCCGGGGACACACGTTCCGGACGGCTGCCAGGGCCGCAACCTGCATCGGCACGATCGCCGACAGATGCTGGCCGGTGGCATTAAACCAGGCTTCGATGCGGGTCTGGATCTCCCGGTCGAGCCCGACGTATAGAAAGCTTTTCGGCAGTTTCTCCTCCGTCAACGGTTGTAGATCCAAGCCGACTGCCTCGAACACGTAGCGCTTGGCGCTTTGCGGGTCGAGGTATTCAATTAACATGCGCGGATCCGTCAGCTTTTTAATCTGGGCCAGGTTCTGGAAATTCGGTTTGGCCGCGGCGCTGATGACTTCCGCGGCGAAGTTGGGCGTGTCGACCAACACCACCCAGCGGGCCTCCCCCGGGCGTTCCGGGCCGCTGAATGCGGCGTTGAAAAAGTTGGCCGCGTTCTTTGGAGCAGCGGACAGGGAGAGCGCCCCGGTGTGCTTCTCCAGATGATCTTTAAACACCAGCTCATCGCCGGCCGCAAATGCGCAACAGAGGCGCTCCGGTTGCGCGAGAAAAGTGCCCAAAGCAGGTTTCGTGCGCCGGAAGACGGTGCGCGCGTAATACTTCAATGGGTACTGCCGGACGAAATCAAGCATGTTTGATCGATTTTTGGGTGTCGTGGTACTCGTCGTAAGTGGTCTGCGTGATCGCGCCCTCTTCGAGCAGGATCTTCAAGGCCTGGTTATACTCCATCGTCCCGAGCGACTTGCGGTTAAGGCTGAGTTCGGACGGAATCGCGGCTTCATTCTTTTCCCGGATGAGGTTCAGGATGGCTGCGTTCGCCACCATGATCTCCCGGCAGGCCACCCGGCCCCCGTTCGCACGCGGGAGCAACAACTGGCAAACAACCATCAACAAAGAGTTAACCAGCGCGCCGCGAACGTCCTCGCGCTCCGGTCCCGGCGCGATGGTAATGGCCCGGCTGATAGTCGAAGCGACCCGGCGCGTGTGCAGGGTGCCGAAGACCAAATGGCCCGTTTCCGCCGCCTGCAGCCCGGCTTTCAGCGTCGGGTAGTCGCGGATCTCGCCGACGACGATCACGTCCGGGTTTTCACGCATCGCGGAACGAATCGCTTCCTCAAAGCTATTAACATCCACCCCGACCTCGCGCTGCTCGATGGCCGCCTTCTTCGGCGTATAGACAAATTCGATCGGGTCTTCCGCGGTCAGGATATGGCAGGCGCGGTTTTGGTTGATATAATCCACCAGGCAGTTGACCGTGGTGGACTTGCCGCTTCCGGTCGGCCCGGTCACCAGGATCAAGCCTTGCTTCGCCTGGAGGACCCGGTCCAGCAGACGCTGCTCCAGACCCAGCGCCGACGCCGGCGGCGCCTCGATCGGCACCGGCCTCAACGCTGCGTTCAAGGTGCCCCGTGCCCGGTAGACGTTCACACGGAAACGCCGGCCGCGAATTTCGAGCGCGAAATCTTCGGCGCCGGAACCGGAAACGTCTGCGAGGCGCAGGATCAGGTCAGGACGAAGTTGCAGGATTGAATCGACCAGGCTCGGCGCCGGCCCCTGGGGAACCATCTTACCGTCGAGCCGGTAAAAAAGGTTGCCGCAGGACGCCAGGATATCGCTCGCCTTTTTCAGGAGCGCTTCCTGCACGACGAAATCGATGTCGTTGAGCAACTGCGGATCGCGCGCCAGGGCGAGCGGGTCGGCTTCGCCGCCTTCCAGGATGCTCAGCGCGGCCGCTTGTTCCGCTTCCTCCGCAAAGCTCGCAGGCGCAGGCGCGGGCGCGGGCTCGGGTGTCGCGTGGCGGTCGGATCGGTGAAATCGGCTTGAACCTGCAAAAAGGTAAGACATAGAGAGGAACGCTCAGGTTAGCGGGTGGCTGAAATCAGGGGCTAGGTGTAGGCGTGGCGTAGGCCTGCTGCTGGTGGAACGGGCAGGTGCACGGTTGGGTGGGGTCGTACACGCTGCTGTAACCACTGCTGTTGCTGGACGGGCAAGTCTGCGGAACGACGCCGCCGCGGATGTACTGGGCCAGCGGATCCGGGTTGGTCGAACTGGGCACCAGCATCGTTTGGCCGGGGTGGTCGGCCACCCAGGAGTTCTTGGCCGATTCGATCATCTGGAGGTTCGCCATGCACTGGTTCCGTTTCGCCGAAGTCACCTGGGGAATCATGCTCATGACGATGGCGACCCCGAGCGTCCCCACGATGGCGGTGGTGACCACCACTTCAATCAAACTCCAGCCGGCCTGAAGGCGGCACTCCCGGGTGCGCCTGGCGCTCTGAGTTCCTGCACATGACATAGCTCCCTTCATCGGCAGCGCTGTAACCGGCTGAAGGCATGAATTCTATAAATACCACACCAGCTTCTGCCGGCCCTTCAGGCCTCGGACGAGGAAGAGAACCGTTTCCCAGGGTAAAACCCTGGGCTAGGTTCTGCCGCCCCTTCGGGGCTAAAACCGGCTCAACCACCCTGAGAAGGGGTATAGTTAAGGATACAAGGCCGGGTATTGATTTGGTCCCGCAGGAACGGCTGAGCTTATACCATTCAGGCAGTTATCTCGGTAGAATGCCGGCT
>JAFBAP010000011.1 GCA_019247695.1 Verrucomicrobiota bacterium
GGGGGTCCCCTCTATTTAAGCCGTTTGCTTCCTTGCCGCATCGCTCCGGTTCGGGTGCGACGGTAACGAACTTTTGCGTTCGGGAAGGGCTCTCGCCCTTCGAAGCGCAAAAACGGTACCAATCCCCCTCAAGCGCCGCTCGACAGCAGGGCCGTCACATCAATCTCAACCCCCGATAAAGCCTGCGGCGACGCCTTGCCCTCCCTGACGGTTCTGGTTTCGTAGCGCTCGCCGGCCAGCGTAAAGACCCGCAGGCACCGGTGGCGGACGTCAACCACCCAATATTCCGGGATTTTGGCCCGCCGGTAGAGGTCCGCTTTGTAGCCCAGGTCGTGAGTGAGGGTGCTGTCGGCGATTTCGATCACCAGCAGCACGTCCGCAGCAGTGAGGTGCCGCCGGCGACCGATGCCGGGCCGGTAAAGCACCAAGTCCGGTTCGGGCACGTCGTGGGGCCGGATCGGCAGGGACCGGCCCGGACCGACTTTGAAACGCCCGCCGCGTTGCTCCACAAAGGTTTCGGTCAGTTCGTCCAGGATCCAGTGGTGTTCGGGGCCGATCGGCGCCATGGGGATGATTTGGCCGTCCAGCAGCTCGACGCGGGCATCCTCCTCCAGGATGCCGGCCTCCACCAACCGGTAATACTCCTCGACCGTAAACCGGCGCACGGCATCGAAGTGGACCGGGGGCGGTTGGGTAAGGGTGCTCATAGGGTCGGCGGTCGCCTCTGCGGGCCGTACGGAATCATACCTGGTCCTACTAGAGGGCGCACCCTCTAAACGCGAGGGCGCGTAACCTCAGGCCGCGGCCGCTGGGGTCGGTTGCTCCGTCCCTTCCGGAAGCAGGGGGTTCATCGCTGATGGCTTTAGGGATCGCCCCAAGGCAAACGCGCGCAAACGGGGATGCGTGCGCTCATCGGGCAACCCGGGACGATTCGAGGGAATGGAAACATTCCTTTCCCGATCATAACCCGATACCTCCGGCGGAGCGGGGGCGAGGGGCAAGAGAGCCAGGGCGGTAAAGGGCAGGGGCCCGGCGAAACCGGGAAGGATGCCGTTTAAGGAGCCCTGACGACCTTGCGCGAGCGCAGCCGGCCTCTCTTCTCTGGGGTCAAAGGTCCCGCCTCCCTTGGTCGGCAGTGGGCCGGGGCGCGGCGATTCGCTCTGCTGCCGTTTCCACAGTTAGGCGGTAGCCGACAAAAAACACCCGCAGCGCCCGCGCCTCAAGGGGTGGCGCTCCAAACGGTGTTGTCGTCGAACACAACGCGACGGATCAGAACTTCGGCCTTTACGTTGTCATGATTCATACGCTGCAGCCGCATCTCTTCAGGGTTAAGGGGATTTATCTTCCATGCGCCTTGCGTTGGTACGGTATCGTGCGGAGGGTAAAAGACGTCCTGATCCAGTCGGACAAAGATTTGTTCTCCCAGCAAGTCCCGAAAGGTTAGGGAGCCATCGACCAGTTTAATGGCGTGATCCGTTCGGTTGGTGAGTGCGTACCGGATCAGGTGCCGTTTATCCCACTCGTATTCGCCATCCTTGAATTGGTATTGCCAATCAGAGATCATAAGTGGCGCGTTTTCCTGCGGAGTGGGGTTTGGCGTGGGGGACGGCAAGGCATTGACCTCTTCACGGAGTTTCAGCATTGCAGCCACCTGGGGAATGCTCTCAATGGCGCTGAGC
Source organism: Verrucomicrobiota bacterium (assembly GCA_019247695.1). NCBI lineage: Bacteria > Pseudomonadati > Verrucomicrobiota > Verrucomicrobiota bacterium. The sequence goes on from JAFBAP010000011.1 coordinate 1,680, forward strand.
CGCTTTTCAAGTTCCTGGACCCGTTTTGCCAAGGCTTCGTTCGAAAGGTCGTCTGCGTAGGACGGCGCAAGAAGAGCAAGACTGGCGAGCACGAGACAGGTGTAGTTGCGACTTCGAGGCATTGCGGCATCCGCTTTGGTAGTGATCATTCGCCTAGGGCGTTGGCTTTGATCGTCGGGCATCCTCACCTCGTCACGATTGCCGCTACGGTGCCGTTCTCGGGCACGGTGACCTTGGCGTAGGCGACCCCGCCTGCCGGAAGCACGCCGATGTCGCTCGGCACGCCCCACTTGATCACGCAGGTCAGGTAGTATTGCCCGGCCGGTAAATGCTCAAAGCCGAATCGTCCTTCTCCGTTGGCGATGGTGCGTACCGCGTACTGGTCGCCCCTCGGATCACCCGCCTGTAGAGGAATCCTTTGCACGATGTGTTTTTCAAACCATTCGGTTGTCAAACTGGTCACTGGGTGCAACACCACGTCGCATCCGGCGCCATACTTCACATCGCCGCCTACAGTTTTAAGGAACGCTTGCCCCAGGATGCGCCCGTTGCCTTTGCGTCCATAAGGCGCGTATTCCGACGGGTTGTAGACGGCGGTGCGTGGCTGGGGTGCAGGCGCAACCGCGCAACCAGCCACCGCAACGACCATTGCAATAAGGACAAGCTTTCTCATAGCCGGCACATCCGAAGGAGAGTTGTTCGGCTTGTCAATCCCGTTTCGACCTTTGATGAGCTGATTTCAGGAGATTAAAAAACGGCAGCCCCATAGCACCAGTCAAAGGGTTTGGCCGAGGCGGATTAGGACTGGCCCGACAAGATGACTGGAACGTGCTGGTCAGCCAGGCGTTCAGCCCGGCCTTTCGCCTCATCCAGGCTGAAGCCGTCCATTTCCCAAACCAGCAGCGGCCAATCCTCCGGCCGGGTCTGCCACATTTGCAGCACGTAACCCTGGTCGGTGCTGCGGCTGATCTCAAAGACGTACATGCCGCACTCGGCAACGTGCAGCTCGGCGGGCTCGGGTACCGCCTTGGTCCAGGTGAGTCGGGTTTCGGTCATGTTCACAGGACAGCCTTACAGCAAATAAGCCATAAAGGTAAATAGGATTTAATGATTCAATCCTAAAAGGATACATGCCTTGTTAACGGGTTCGCCTGTCTGTCCCGATTTTCCTGGTGCTGGGCCGGTAAAGCTTGCCTCAAAGCCTTCTAGGCAATAAGCCTTCAGCTCGATTGATGGCCCCCTCATGAAAATCGCGCTCCTCGGAAAAAAGGGCGGAACGGGAAAAAGCTCGCTCTGCATCCTCCTTCATGAAGCCCTCCGCCAAACGGGCCAGACCGTCGCCGTCCGCGATTATGACGCGCAGGGCACCGCCACAAAGTCCCTCGCCCGTTTCGGCGGCACGCGGGCCAGGGACGGCCACGCTTACGATCAGTTACTCATCGACAC
>JAFBAP010000012.1 GCA_019247695.1 Verrucomicrobiota bacterium
CTAAAGTGCCTGCCTAACCTCAGCCGTCCCTGCGGGACGAAAGCAATACCCGGCCTTGTCTCCTCAACTAAAGGGCAGTGGGGTAAAACCCTGGGCTAAGGTCTGCCGGCCCGTTGGGCCTGAGACAACATTTTACCTCGATGGCCATCTAAATGGTATAAGCCGCTTCGGGGCGGACGCGGCGGCATGTCGGCTACTCCTCACCATTGGCGGTTACCGGCTGCGGCCGATTCCTGCGGAGAAGCGCAGCACCTAACGCCTCGATCCGCAAGGGCTTGCTCAGGTAATCATCCATGCCCGCCAGCAGGCATCGCTCCCGATCCCCGACCATGGCGTGAGCCGTGAGCGCAACGACCCAGGTCCGTCTGAGCAGGCCGAGGGCTTCCCGGCGCCGGATTTCGGCTGCGGTTTCGTAACCATCCCGCCCCGGCATCTGGCAATCCAAGAGCAGCGCCTCATAGGTGCTGCGCTCCAGGGCCGCGAGCGCTTCGTCGCCGGTGCCCACCACATCGGCCGAATAGCCCAGTTTGCGCAACTGCGCCAGCGCCACGCGTTGATTGACGGGGTTGTCTTCCGCCAGCAGGACCCGGCCGGCAGGCCCGCCCTCCCCGGGTGTTCGGGACGGCGCGGCCGCCGCTGAACGCGGCAAAGCTTGCGGTTCGAGAACCTCGGTCAGGCAATCCATAAGGCTGGACTGGCGCACGGGTTTGGAACGCCAGGCACCAATGCCGGCGGCCCGGAGCGCCTCCGCAGCCGGCGTTTTGCCAAAGGGCGTCAACAGCACCAAACGCGTCGCGGCCAGGCCCGGCTCCGCTTTGACGGCCCGGGCCAGGGACAAGCCGTCCGTCTCCGCAATCTCAAGATCAAACAGCATCAACCGATAAGGGTCCGCCTCGGTCACGGCGCGCCGCAGGCGACTCAGGGCGTCTTCGGCGCTGCGGCACGCGTCGGCCCGCAGGCGCCATGCCGCGAGTTGCCGGCAAAGCAGTTCGCGCCCGGTGGCGTTGTCGACCACGACCAGCGTGCGCGCGTCGAGCAAACCTTCATTTAACTGCGCGCTCGGGGCCGCCGCGGGCTGTTTTGCCAATCGCACGAGGAACCAGAACCGCGACCCTTGACCCGGAGTGCTTTCCACGCCGATGCAGCCGCCCATGCGTTCCACCAGTTGCCGGCAGATGGCCAGACCCAAACCCGTTCCGCCGAACTTGCGCGTCGTCGAACTGTCGGCTTGCACAAACGCCTGGAACAACCGCCCCTGGGTTTCGCGCGAAATGCCGATGCCGGTGTCCCGGACCTCGAAGCGCAGCAGCGCGTCGGCCGCCGTGTCGTGCTCGCACGTTACCCGTACGGCCACCTCGCCGGCAGCGGTGAATTTTATAGCATTGCCGACGAGGTTGGTCAGGACCTGGCGCAGCCGGCCCGGGTCGCCCCGCAAACAGGTGGGCACTTCCGGCGCGACGCCACCGACGAGCTCGAGCCCTTTGCCTTGCGCCTGGCTCGCCAGCGTCTCCAGGGTGTCCTCCACCAGCCGGCGCAGATCGAAATCAAGCGCTTCAAAGTGCAGCTTGCCCGCCTCGACCTTTGAGAAGTCCAGGATGTCGTTGATCACAGTTAAGAGGGCTTCACCGCTGGTGCGGATGGTCTCGGCAAGCTCACGCTGCTCCGGCGTAAGGGCCGTGTCTAGGAGGAGCCCCGCCATGCCGATGACGCCGTTCATGGGCGTGCGGATCTCGTGGCTCATGTTGGCCAGGAAATCGCTTTTGGCGCGGTTGGCCGCTTCGGCGGCCGCCTTGGCGTCGCGTAAAGCCTGCTCGGCACGTTTGTGCTCGGTGATGTCGATCACCATGATGCCTGCCGCTTTGACCTTTCCGTCGGCTCCTTTGATGGGGAAGTAAGAGCATCGCCTGCAGCGTTCCCCGGGGAAACCGGGGTTTTCGGCAGTGATCTCCACGTCGAGGATGGGTTCGCCGGTGGCGAACACTCGCTCCAAGATGGCCTTAAGCATCGGGACTAGCCGTGCAGGCACGACATCCAGCATGCGTTTACCTGCATGTTCGTGCGCAGGCAGCCCGCTCATAGCGGCTAAGCGGCGGTTGACTTTTATGTACCGCAACTCAGGGTCCACCAGTGAGATGGCAACCGGCGAGGCGTCGAAGTAAGCATCCAATTGCGCTTCCCCTTCCCGCATTGCCTCTTCGGCCTGTCTGTGTTCTGCAACTTCGGCCGTCAGTTGGGCCGTGCGCTCCTGCACCCGCTGCTCCAGGGATGCCAGTCCGCTGCGCAGCGCCTCTTCGGCTTGCTTTCGCGCAGTGATGTCTCGGGCAATTTTCGATGCACCGATGATGCGCCCGCCGCTATCCCGGATCGGCGAGATCGACAAAGATACCGGAACGAGGCTGCCGTCATGGCGACGGCGCACGGTCTCATAATGCTCGATCCGTTCACCACCGCGCAGACGCGCGAGAATCTGCGCCTCCTCTCCGCGCCGGTCGGGCGGGATCAGCAGCAAGATGGATTGGACGATCACCTCGTCCGGGCGATAGCCAAAGAGGCGTTCGGCACCCCGGTTCCAGCTCCTGATCGTCCCATCGAGGGTCTTGCTGACAATCGCGTCGTCACTCGCTTCAACGATCGCGGCCAGTTGCCCTCGGGCGTGCTCGGCCGCTTTAAGTGGAGTGAGGTCGGTGTCGATCTCCAAAGGTGAACGGGCGCGCCCGCCGCATCGCGATGGAGCACCCAGCGGCTGGTGATGCTAAGCTGCTCACCACCCCGCTTGCGGCACACCAACTCGCCTTCCCAGTGGCCGGTACAGCGTAGGGCCGCTTCAATGCGCGGCAGCGGCTCGGAGAATTCGGTTTGCAACAGCTCATGAGAAAGCCGGCCCAGGGCTTCTTCTTCGCTGAACCCGTAGAGCCGCTCGGCCCCGAGAGTCCAGTGCACGATGCGGTGCTCCAGATCGCGCACAAACACCGGCGCCTGATCCAACAATGCCGCTTGCTCACGAATTTGTTCATTGGCTTGCCGAGCCGCCGCTTCGGATTTGCGGCGCCGCACCAGGTAGAGCAGCGTAACCGCGAGGATGGAACAAGCCAGCGCCATCAGGATGCATGGGGCGGCGTTCGACGGGAGGGCGCAGCCGAACCCGTGCGGCAGGACCCCGGAGGTTAAGAGGAAGCAGCTCATTCAATCTATCCGACTGCGGAGGTCTGCGCGCCGCTTTCTAAGGTGTCGTCGCGCAACGTCAAAAGGCTCAACCGCTACGATGAATTCCTTGAGAAACCCGGAAACAGCATCCAGAAGGAGGATGATAATTGAAATTATTGAAAATCCAAATTTTAAATTCCGGTGCGCGCTCCCGCCGGCCCGGCCATTTAGTTAAGGATACGAGGCCGGGCATGGTCTTCGTCCCGCAGGGACGCCCGAGGTTAGGCAGGTACTTTAGTGCCGGTGCCTGTGCGGGCGTTGCCCAGGGGTTGAGGTGCTCCGCCGGCTTTACACCTATCAGACCGTATAAACGGTCTAGGGGATTGATCGTGATTTTACGGTTACCGAGGGTAAACCCTGGGCTAGGTTCCCTTGGCCCTTCGGGCCGTAAGGCGGTCACGGCGGTCTCCGCGCTGCCCTCAAAAAATGTGGGTAAAACTCAGGGATTCACCCTGGGCTAAGGCTTGGCGGCCCGTCGGGCCTAAGACCGGTTATACGGTCCAACAGGTCTAATGCCGGCAGGGCACCTGGGAAGGAAGTCAAATTATTACGTCTAAAGCCGTCGAAATGATATCAGTGCCTCAGAATGAACCGCGGAAGGGGTGGGATTTGAACCCACGGTACGGTTTCCCGTACGCCTGATTTCGAGTCAGGTGCCTTCAACCGCTCAGCCACCCTTCCTGCGTGGAGTCCGACAGTAACGCGATTTTCGGATTTGTCGAACGCAATGGCGAGCCCCAACCGGGTCGCCCGCCGGCACACCTTCCAGTCCGGGGAACCGGAAACGAAAATACGCGGCTAATAAACCTCTTCCCTTTCCGGGTGCCGGCGTTGTTCGCCGAGATACTCGTAGTTGTCTGATAAGCGGTACATGGTCCGGCGAAATAGCCCCACCACGTTTGGGCGCATCGAATCGAACCACTGCGATGCGCGTACAAACAGCACCACTAAACTAAGCAGCCGGGCCCCGGTGTAAGTTCCGGCCAGAGCATTGGCCCACCCGAGCAGAGAGGGAAGATCGGTGCTGAGCTCGGCCGGTAAACTGATAACGTTCCACCAGCTCGCTGCGAACGCCACGCCGCTCCAACAAATCGCGCGTCGCAGTCGTGGTCTCTGGATGGTCCAGTGAAAGCGCTCCGGAGGGATCGGAAACGGCCGGAAAGTCCAGCTCCTCAGTTTCCACCTGCGCCCGAGCACGACGTATTCGTGCAGGGCGATCAACGGAATCACCACGGCACCCATGACGATCGCCGGAAAAAATGGCAGGCCGCTCAGCCAGTCGCACAGGAGTGCCACTAACCAGCTCAATAAGCCGAAGATGGCCAGCACTTCGACCATAAAGCTATTCTAAAGCCGCCGGGCACGAAAGGGAAGCGGCCCGGCGTATAAAAACACCGATTTGCGGGGGCTCACCCCACGTCTGAGCGCAGCCGGGCCCAACCGGGCCACCGACGGGCGTCAATTCCTCCACCGCCAGCAGCGTCGTCGCGGACCGGTCCGGAACAACCGGGCCTCACTTAACCTCCGAGTGAAGGAACGCCTTCATCTCATCACGGGTGCCGCGGAATGCCAGCAGGCAGCACATCTCCTTGTCCCCGTTGAGACCGCCTACCCAGTATTCCCCCTGGATGATCTCCCACCGGCCAGGTTTGATTTTGACCCCCAACTGAGCGGGCGGAAACAGAAACAAGAGCATTTCCTTCGCGTCGACCACCATGATCTCGGCAACGTCTACGCCGTCAAACTTGGCGACGCGGCAACCGATCGCCTTCAGGTTTGCCAGCTCTTTCGGAACCGAGTAATGCTCCAGGCCGTGTTTGAGAAAGAAGTAGTCCTCGACATCTTTGGCGGAGGCGTTTACCGGCTCAAACTCGTCGCCGTTGAGGCTGTTGGCCGTGTCCAATAACTCCGAAACGCGTTCCGACCCGGTAAAAGAACTCATCCGCTCGGAAATGATGAACCAGCCGATGGCGATTGTGCCGGTGAGCCCGATACCGATGGCAATGAGAATCGTGAGCAGGCGGGCGTGACGCAGCTTTTCTTCTTCCGGGTCGTCATCAGCCGGCTCGTCCTCGGCCACTCCGGCCGGGGCTGCCTGGGGCAGTTCGCCCTCTGGATCCTGGGCCACGGCGCCGCTCCCGGCAGGAGCCTTCAGAGAAATCTCGGCGGACTGGTCGCGCGACCGGGATTCCCGTGAGGTTTCGCCGTACGCGGCGCCGTCCGGCGATTCCACGAGGCCGCTGAGCGAAGCCAGGTAGGCTTGGTCCGGCTGGTTTTCCCTCAACGCACGGCCGATGGGTTGGTCAAAGCGCCGTTGGCGTTCCAAACGGGCGGTTGAGCCCGCCTTTTGCTCGTGGCCGTCGCCCGTCATTTCATCAGGAGGCACCGAATCGTAGGAAGGGCAACCGAGGGCGTCCCGCCAGGCGAACGAACTGCCGGTTTGCGGGCCGGCCGCCGGCCCGGGATCAAACCCCAGGGCACGCCGGCCCTGGGCCACGTACCCGCCAAGGCGCGGCAGGTCGAGCCGGAACAGGCGGCTCAGGGTGGATAACGGCAGGAGTTCCGCGTAGAAAAGGGTCAGGATCGAGCGCTCCGGTTCCGGCAGTTCGTGCAGGCGCAACAGCCACCCGGAAAGCTCCCCGGGAGGTGCCGAGTTCACCGCCGGTACCCGGATGGCATCTTGTAACCATTCGTCCCAATCCTGGGGAACGACGCCGTCAGGCGCGGAGGCCCATCGCTCGACTCCCAGCCGGGTTTGCCTCCTCGCATCGCCGTGAGAACCGGTTTGAATCAGCTGCAACAGATAAAAAGCTTGTAGGTAGTTGCGGACGGACAGAGGTTTCAAAACGCAACCACGCTAGAACGGGTGCGCGAACGGCTCAAGGTAGGAATGTCCGGTCAGGCACGACGATTTGGGAGCCGGATGCCAACGATGCGGCCAGTCAAGCTTGAACACCGCCTCCGAACATGGCACGATGAAAATGTTTTGAGCCAGCCCAAAACGGTTTTATTTGTTTGTACGGGAAATATTTGCCGAAGCCCCATGGCCGAGGGGTTGTTCCGGGCAATGGTGGCGGACCGCAATGATCTCAGGGTTCGGTCAGCAGGGGTAAGCACTTATCCCGGGCAGCCCGCCAGCGGGCATGCCGTCCAGGCGCTGGCTGAGCTCGGGGTCGATATCGCACGGCACCGCAGCACCTCGTTGGATGAAGAGTTGATCCAGGCTGCAACTTGCATCGTGGCCATGACGCGCAGCCACCTTGATTCCATCCTTTACCTTTACCCGGAGGCTGCAGAAAAGACCTTTCTGTTACGAGAGTTCGAGGACAACGCCAACACGCTGGACGTTGCCGACCCGATCGGCCTCGGCTTCGAGGCGTACGTATTCACACGCGAGGTGATCCGCCGTGCATTGCCCGGTATCCTGAGATTCATCGACAGCGGCGCCTTGGACACGGTATCTTCCAGTAAAAACCTGAACATGACGAACCGAGCCGGCAACCAACCTTTGGAGCAAGTTGATCCAGAAATCTACGAGGCAATTCAGGAGGAGCGTAATCGCCAGTTCGAAAACATAGAGCTCATCGCTTCAGAGAATTTTGCCTCGCGGGCGGTGATGGAAGCTCAAGGTTCGGTGCTGACTAACAAGTACGCCGAGGGCTACCCGGGCAAACGCTGGTACGGCGGCTGCGAGTTCGTGGACCGCGTCGAGACGTTGGCCATTGAGCGGGCCCGCCGGCTCTTTGGCGCCGAGCACGTGAACGTGCAACCTCATAGCGGCAGCCAGGCGAACATGGCCGTCTATTTCAGCATGCTGCAGCCGGGTGACTGCATTCTGACCATGGACTTGTCCCACGGCGGCCATCTCACGCACGGCAACAAAGCCAATTTTTCGGGCCGGTTTTACCAGGTGGTTCATTACGGGGTCAGCCGCGAGAACGAGATGATCGATTACGATCAGGTCGCTCGGGCAGCGCGGGACCATCGCCCTAAAATGATCACGGCCGGAGCATCCGCCTACCCGCGGACCATCGATTTCGGGCGACTCCGTGAGATTGCCGATTCCGTAGGTGCGTACCTCTTTGTTGACATCGCGCACATTGCCGGGTTGGTGGCGGCGGGCCTGCATCCGAGCCCCGTCGGCGTTGCGGACTTCGTGACGTCGACCACGCACAAGAGCCTTCGCGGCCCGCGCGGCGGTATCATCATGTGCGGGGCGAAGCACGCCAAAGCCATTGATTCCATGATGTTTCCGGGTGTGCAGGGCGGCCCGCTTATGCACGTTATCGCGGCGAAGGCCGTCTGTTTCTCGGAGGCGCTCCAGTCGGAGTTCCGGCAGTACCAGCAACAGATCACATATAACGCGAAAGCCCTGGCGGCTTCGCTGTCACGTAAAGGTTTCCGCCTGGTTGCGGGCGGTACGGACAACCATCTGATGCTGGTCGATCTTCGTCCGAAAGGCCTTACCGGCAAGGAGGCGCAGGAAACGTTGGATCAGGCCGGCATTACGGTGAATAAAAACTCCATCCCGTTCGACACTGAATCGGTGTTTAAAGGCGGTGGGATCCGCGTCGGTACGCCCGCGGTAACCACCCGTGGTATGAAGGAAGAAGAAATGATGGAGATTGCCGATTTGATCGACGAGGCGTTGCAGGCCCGGAACAACCCTGCAGCCCTCGCGGAAATCCGTGGACGGGTGCGCGCGCTGACGACGCGCTACCCGTTGCCGGGCTGAAAGGGGAGGGAACCGATTGCTTGGATGCGGGCGCCGGCACCGGCTGATGCATTGTGAGGCGGTCTGTTGTCCACGACGTCTCGGTCAATCGTCCTCTCCAGTCGAGGTTATAGGTTATAGAAGATTATCCGTTGCATTCCGGCGCCCACGGGTTGGTTACCGGCGCCGTTTGGGGTCCGCCGGCAATAGTTCTTTTCCGGGGCACTTACCGTTGCCCGTCAGAAGGCAACCCCGGCGCGAGCTGCCCGCCCGCGTCGTCCTGGAAAAGGAACGCGCTGCGTCACCATGAAAACGATTGAGGTTTTTATTTCCGGGTCTGACGATGTTCGAGAGGAACAAGCCGTCGTCGAGCGCGTGATCAGGTCCGTTGCAGCGGAATTTGACTGTGCCGTCAGTGCCGCCCATTCCAGCCGGCTTCAGCGCCTCGAGTCAGCTGATCTGAACGCGACCGCCGCCCTGCGCAGCTCCGCCCAGGGTATACCCTTGCGTCTCTGCTTTTGGGAGTACCAGGATCCGGGCGGCGAGGAGTCGCGGGAGCAGGTGCCCAACCCGGGACAGTTTGATCTGGTTGTCTGCCTGCTATGGTCCCGGCTCGGGCCGCCGTTGGCGCCTAAATTCGTCGGTCCCGATGGCGCCGTGCCCGGGTCAGCGACCGGATACGAGGTGGCTTGGGCACTGGACCAGGCCAGGATCGCACCCGGCCTTCCCGCCCTTCAGATTTACCGGAGACGGTCGGTTCCTGACGTCCCGCTTGAGCCGCGAGAGGCGCGCGAAGCTGCGTTTCGGCGGTGGGACGCCGTGCAGGACTTTTTCGTGACGTGGCAGGAGCGCGCCGGGGAGGCATTTACGCAGAACTGCCACGACTACCGCTGGCTGGAAGAGTTCGAGGCGCTTTTCCGAGCCGAGTTCCGCCGCTTCCTCGCCAGCCGCGCCGGGCGTGAAAATACCCATCGCCCATCCGCGCAGCCGGCGGTTACACCGGCAAACCCGTACCGCGGCCTGTACCCGTTCGACGACCGCCACACGGCATCGTTCCACGGCCGAATGAGATCGACCCGGGAAGCGCTCGACGCCCTGAGGAAACAAGCCGCCGCCGGCCGTCCTTTCCTCCTGGTCCTGGGCCCATCCGGCGCCGGCAAAAGTTCGCTGGTGCGCGCCGGAGTGGTGCCGCTCCTGGTCCGGGTCGGAGTTCCCGGTTGTCCCGGACCCTGGCGGCGCGCGGTCACGCGTCCGGGAGCGGTCGGCAGCGACGGGGATCCAAGCGAGGCGCTGGCGGCGGCCCTGCTTGCGCCCGCGGCCCTGCCCGGTTTGGTGCTGCCGGCGGGAATGCCGGGACTCGACCCGTCCGGATTTGGAAGCGCGGTGGACCAACTCGCCTCCGAGTTGCACCAGAATCCCGCGGCGCTCGCCCGGCGCGTCGAAAAAGCGCTGGATGAGATCAGCCTTGACCGGCTTGACCGCCGCCTCGACCAGCAGGAACGAGATTTTGCCCAGGCCGGCAGGCGCGAAACCGCGGAAATTGCAGCCCAGCCCCGCCTGGCTCAGTTGGGCGCCAAATCCCATTTGGTACTCGTGGTTGACCAGTTTGAGCAGCTGTTCACCACGGGATTTTCCCGCGAGGTTCAGCACCGGTACATCACCGCCCTCGTCGCGCTGGCCCGTACCCGGCGGGTGTTCGTCATCGCGACCCTGTCGAGCAACTTTTACGGGGCCTGCCAGCAGTTTCCCGAGCTGATCGAAATCACGAGCCCGAATGGCAGGTTCGATCTGCAGCCTCCGGCGGCCGATGAAATTGAGCAAATTGTCCGTTGGCGTGCGGAAACTCACGGGTTGCGCTTTGAACGGCACGCCCGGACAGGCCAGGGCCTGGATGACTTCCTGATCCAGGCCGCCCTGGCCAGCGCGGAGGAATTGCCCCAGCTCGAGCACCTCCTTTCACGCCTCTACGTGAGACAGGCCGCACGCGGCGACGGATTGCTCCGGTGGTCTGACTACGCAGAGTTGGGCGGGTTCGAGGGCGCACTCAACCAACATGCGGAGGCGGTTTTCAATTCCCTTCCGCCCGCCGATCAGGCAGCTGCGGATTTCGCCCTTCAACAGCTCACCGCGCCCGCCGGCGGCCACGAAGCCGGCGCGTTATGGACGAAAACCGTCCCCGCCCGGGTACTGGTGTCGACGCGGGCGCCGGGTGACCAGCGGCCAATCTCAGCCAAGGGCTTCGTGGACGCCTTCCTTAAGGAAGGACTTCTGCGGACCAGTAAAGATCCCCGGGGCGAAACCGTCGTGACCGTATCTCACGAAGTGCTGCTGCGTAAATGGGCCCGGCCCCGGTCGTTCGCCCTCGCCAACCGTGAAGCCCGGCCCGCAACGTCCTCGCCCCCCTCGATTTCCCCATCACTGGCAGCGCGCCCGCCACAGCCGAAACCGCCTCCGGAAAACAACCACCGTGGCTCCGCGGGGGTTCCGAAAAGCGTTACGGATCAGCCGAAGCGCGCGGAGGCTGCCGCCGCCGTAACGGGCGCAAAGCGGGCCGCCCGGCTTTTGCCGAGGCTGTGGCCGATCGGTTCCCGGCCGGATTCACCAAAACCGAAGGAGCCCACAAAGCCGTCACCGACCAAGCGTGACCGCTGGGTTCGCCTTCTCGTGCGGTTAATCCCTGTTCTGGTCCTGGTGGACGGGTTCGTTGCCGCGCTCGCCGTTCATCATTGGTTCAAGCGAGCCGCCGCGGATGAAGCGCGGCAGAAACGGGTGGATCAGGCAATCGTGGCGGCTCCCCAAATTCCACGCTATGCCGAGACGCCGGTCCCTTCCGGAACGGCGGAACGCCAGGAACCGGCCGGCGCGAACGGCGGCCAGGAAGCTGCCGGCATCAATCCTGAACCCACCGCTCAGAACACCGCCAAACGCGAACCTGAGCCGGGACCGCCGAAAGGCAGGACCAGGCCAAACCCGCGCGACGGTTTGGATGAGAGCGCTGTGAAACCTCCTACGTCGGATGCCACTGCACCGACGTCGATCCCGAAGCCGGTGTCGCCCCCGGAAGCGAGCGGTAGTTCCAGTCCGGGCAGTTCGCCGACACGTTCTGTTCCCTCAGGCAAAACGCCCGCCGAGCCCTCTGCTCCCTTGATTCCGGAGCTTACGTCCAAACGGCCGAATGGGGCGCTTTCTCCAGCGCCCGACCGCCCATCCCAGCCCGCGGCCGCTCCGGATGAAGAACAATCCCCGCGGGCGGCCAGTCCGTCCCCGCAATCAGGTGACGCTACTCGCCCCATGACGAAGGCCATTATCGCAGCCGTGAAGAACGCGCAGAACGCGCGAGGGGTCGAGTCGCCTCGGGATGCATCCGGCGTCGCCGTGTCCGCGCCCGGTTCGACACCCGCGGCACGACCGGATAAAACGGGTTCGCCCGCCTTGCTCTATAGCGCGGCTGGCGTTGGTTCCGGCGTGCCGGCCGTCGAACCGGCCCCTGTTGCGCCTCCCGCCGCAACACCACCGCAAACGGCTGAACACGCCACCGTTGCTGCAGATCAGTCGCGTTTACGAACTCTGACGCGCGATTACCTGCAGTCGGTCGAAAATAATGATCTCGCCCGGATGGACCAGTTGTTTGCCGACCAGGTTAACTTCTACGGTCAGGGATCTCTGGGTCGAGCCCAGTTGCAGGACTCCAACCAGCGCTATCAGCAACAGTGGCCGGTTCGGAAATGGACCCCGGAGGGCAGCCCCAAAATCTTCGGCCCGACCGGATCAAACATGTACCAGATCCTGCAGCCGTTTCACTGGATGATTTCAAACGGCTACGAAACCAGAAAAGGAGATGCGACCCTGCAGTTGCTCGTCGAAAAAGATGCCGGCGGAAGTAACGATTTTCACATCGTCGCGGTCAGGCAGTTGTCTCGCTGACATCCTTTATCCAGCCGGCGAGGTATCATCGTCTTATATCATTTAGACAGTTACCTTGGTGGAATTTCGACCGGGTTTCAGTCCCGGAGGGGGCGGCAGAACTTAGCCCAGGGTTTACCCTGGGTGACCGTAAAATCACGATCGAGCCCTCCCTCCTAAGGCGTCACGCCGGTACGCCCTCCCTAACAAACGCCCGCTCCGCCGGGTTGGATTTGCTGAAGGGGCGGTAGAATCCGTAAGCAACGCCTTCTACCGCCCCTTCAGGGCTAATTCGGGGGGGAACCGCCTTCCAGGGTAAACCCCTGAGCTTTACCCACATTGTTTGAGGGCAGCGCGGGGACAGCCGTGACCGTCTTTCGGCCCGAAGGGCCAAGAGAACTTAGCCCAGGGTTTACCCTGGGTAACCGTAAAATCACGATCGAGCCCTGAAGGGGCGGCAGAACCCAACGGCAACGCTTTCTACCGCCCCTTCAGGGCTCGATCGGGGGAGGAACCCGTTCCCAGGGTGAAACCCTGGGCTATGTTCCTTTGGCCCTTCAGGCCATCAAACCGTCTCCCCGCCCGTCGTGTCTAGACCCTTTATACGGTATGATAGGTATAAAACCGGCAAGGGCCTGGAAAGAAGACAAGATTTTAGCTCCATTGCCGGCGGAATGGTATAGAGAGACGCGCGGATGCGTGGCGCGTGCCGGGTCTTGCTTGACGGCGGCAGAATTGCGGGTCAGGTCGAGGGGTAAACGCTGGGCTATGTTCTCTTGGCCCTTCGGGCCGAAAGACGGTCACGGCTGTCCCCGCGCTGCTCTCAAAAAATGCGGGTAAAGCTCGGGCCTTAAGGCCGGGGATTCCTTGCTATGTCGCGTCGCTGCGCATTCTCACAAGGCGGTCCCCGGTTCAACGAACCGTGCCCCTCAACAGAGCGGGTCTTACGGGTTCTCCGCAGGCTTTTAGCGATCCCCGGTGCCCCCGGGTACGTTGGAAATCGTGTGCTCGATCTTCTCTCTGCCTTGGTCTTTCCGCGTTTCACCTGCCCAAAGGTTTTCTGGGCAGAACCGGCAACGCCGAGTCTTCAAAGAACTGTCTGGAAGGTTAGCGCAAAAGGATGCCCAAAGTCCACAAACCAAGTTATGGTAACTTCCACCCTCGACCCCGCCCGGAAGGGCGAGGTTTCTTCCCGCTTCGATGAATCGCGAATAACCCTTTCGGGTAAGCAAAATTTGAGCCACTCAGGGTCCCCCTTTCGGGGCAGTGACAAACGGCAGTGGAACCAGTAGGTAAGCTGTGCAACCACGAACCCTGCCGGGCACGACTGAGCAAAATGCCATCTTTCCCGCAGCCTCCCGGCGACGGACCCTCCCCATGAACAACCTGACTCACCGGACGCACGATGTCCCAGCGAAACATAGCGCTCTAACCGCCGGCGGACGCCGTGGCCACCGCAAATATGGCCGCACCCCTCGCTGGGTCCCACTCGCCGTACTGGCCCTGATGGCCCTCGCGGCAGCCTTCGTCAGCGCTTGGCCCGTGCACGCAGGCTTGGTTGAAATGAACCCGCGCGGACTCCCAGGCCGGAACGCAGCAGCCGAGCGGTGGGCGGCACAGCCGGAGCCGGCGGCGTTCGATTGGCTGGCCGCTTCGGGCTTAAACGCCGCTCAAGGGCTGAAAGCAACCTCGGCTGCGCAACGGGGGGTGGCGGCCGCCTACGGCCGGTTGCCTTTGGCGTTTGAGGCCAACGCCGGTCAGAGCGACCCTCGCGTGCGTTTCCTGGCGCGCGTCCCCAACTACGCGCTGTTCCTGACCTCAAGCGCCGAGGCGGTGCTGGTATCCAGCCGGGGCCGGCCCCAGGCGGTGCGCATGGAACTGGTAGGCGCTAACCCTACCCCTGAGGTGCGTGGCCTGGAGGAACAGCCGGCCAAGAGCTACTATTTCATCGGCAACGATCCGGCCCGATGGCGCACCCAAGTGGCCCATTACGGGCGGGTGCATTACGGGGAGGTTTACCCCGGCATTGACCTGATCTACTACGGCAATCAACAGCAATTGGAGCATGACTGGGTGGTGAGCGCTGGGGCCGACCCCAGCCGCATCCAGCTCCGCTTTCCGGACGCGCAGCCCGTGCGGTTGGACCTCGCAACCGGCGACGTGCAGGTGCTCGGGACCCAAGGCAACGTTTGCTTGCAGAAGCCGGTGGCCTACCAATCGGTCGAGGGCAAGCGCGTGCCGGTTGAGGCGCGCTACACTTTGAGCGCTGCCAACCAGGTAGGGCTGGCGTTAGGGCGCTACGATCCATCCCGAACCCTGATCATCGACCCCGTGTTGGCCTACTCCACTTACCTGGGCGGCAGCGACGATGACCTCCTCGAGGCCATTGCGCTGGACTCTCGCGGGGACGTCTACGTAACCGGGGTCACGAATTCGCCCGATTTTCCGCTGGTGCACCCGCTGCCGGCCCCGAATAACGCTTTGCGGGGCGCTGCCGATGCCTTTGTGAGCAAGCTGCACTTTAACGAACGCACCGGCTCCCTGTCGTTGATCTACTCCGCTTACCTGGGCGGCAGCGGCATTGATTACGGGTGGGGCGTCGCGCCGGACCTTTTCGGCAACGCCTACCTCACGGGGTACACCACTTCGCCGGATTTTCCACTGGCGCACCCGCTGCCGGCCCCCAACAATACCCTGCGCGGGACACAAAACGCCTTCGTAAGCAAGCTGCACTTTAACGAGCAGACCGCCACGCTCTCGTTGGCCTACTCCACCTACCTGGGCGGCAGCGCCGCTGACTCAAGCTCCAACCTGGCGGTGGATTGGGCCGGCAACGCTTACGTCATCGGGTCTACCACTTCACGCGATTTTCCGCTGGCGCACCCGTTACCCGCCCCGAACAATGCGCTGCAAGGCAGTCAGGATGCCTTCGTGAGCAAACTGCACTTTGACGGGCAGACCGCCACGCTGTCATTGGTTTATTCTACCTACCTGGGCGGCAGCGGCGACGACGCGGGTGATGCCATTGCCGTGGACCTTCTCGGCAACGCCTACGTTGCGGGGTCCACCGCTTCGCCCGATTTTCCGCTGGCGCACCCGCTCGCCGCCCCCAACAACGCGCTCCGGGGTCCCGGAGACGCCTTCGTCAGTAAGTTGCACTTTGATGAGCGCAGCGGTACGCTCGCGCTGGCCTACTCCACCTACCTGGGCGGCACCGGTGATGACGCGGGCTTTGCCATCGCCGTGGACATTTTAGGCGACGCCTACATCACAGGCTTTACCGGATCGCCGGATTTTCCGTTGGTGCACCCGCTGCCGGCCCCAAACAACGCGCTGCAAGGAAGCCAAGATGCCTTCGTGAGCAAACTGCGCTTTGATGAGCGTAGCGGCACGCTCGCGCTGGCCTACTCCACTTACCTGGGCGGCAGCAGCATTGACTCGGGCCAGGGCATTGCGGTCGACCTTTTTGGCAACGCCTACGTGACGGGAGACACCCAGTCGTCCAATTTTCCGCTGGTGCGCCCGCTGCCGGCCCCCAACAACGCGCTCCAGGGCTCGGATGACGCTTTTGTGAGCAAGTTGCGCTTTGAGGCCTGGACCGGCACGCTTTCGTTAGCCTATTCCCTTTACCTGGGCGGCAGCGGCTTCGATCAGGGCATTGCCATTACCGTGGACCTGGCCGGCAGCGCTTACGTGGCGGGGTGGACCCGGTCGTCCGATTTTCCGCTCGTGCACCCGCTCGCCGCCCCCAACAATGCATACCAGGGTTACGATGACGTTTTCCTGACGAAGATTGCCGGGACGGGACCCGGTGAAGAAGAAAAATAATTGAGGTATGGCGAACGATTCGCCGCTCTGGCGGCGCTTTCTGCCGCTCCTTCAGGGCTCGATCGTGATTTGACGGTTACCCAGGGTAAACCCTGGGCTAATCTGTGCAAATGGCATCAGGCGTCCCTACAGGACGCGATTCTTTAAATGCCCCGTCCGGGGACTGAAGTCCCTGGCTACGATCAGCCGTCCCTTCGGGACGAAAGCGCCCCCATCTACCGGCCCTTAACTAAATGGCAGTCAGATAAAACCCTGGGCTAGGTTCTGTCGCGCCTTCGGGGCTAAAATCCGGTCCAGATTCCACCAGGATAACTGTCTAAATGAGGTAAGACCAGTTCAACAGGGTGCGGAGCATCCGGCAGTAGCCCCGCCCGCTGGAATTCTACCGAAATAACTGTCTAAATCGTATAAGATAGCGATTAGAACCACCTTCTCATCTACAACCGACCCCCAAAAGGAGAACCACCAATGAAAGTGACGCTCAACCCGGCCGCGCGCGATTTGCAGGCCTTGAACCGTGACCCGCGCTACACCCCTTACCAGAAAGCCTTCCCCATCGACGCCGTAGGCGAGTTGGTCTGGCCCAACCTCCTGGGCGGCGACGACCGTGACTGGGTGCCGCAAGGCGACGGCATTGACTTCAAGCCCCTCTGCCTGGGCGTGAGCCAGGGCTACTTTATCAACCGGCTGCGCGTGCGCAAAAGCGGCGTGCTCTCCCGGCATTATCACCCCAATCCGGTGCACGCCTACGTGCTTAAGGGGCGCTGGTACTACTTGGAACACGATTGGGTGGCCGAGGAAGGCGCCTACCTGATGGAACCGCCCGGCGAGACCCACACCTTGGTCGTGCCCGAGGGCGTTGCGGAAATGATCACGCTGTTTCATGTGACGGGCGCCTACGTGTACGTCGACCCCGACGGCAACCCCCAGGGGTGGGAGGATGTCTTCACCAAGCTGGAGCGGGCCCGCCGCCATTACGAACAAATCGGCTTCGGGGCCGATTACGTGAAGCGCTTTATTCGCTGAGCGAACCCGGTAACTGCGCAACGCGAGGGGGCAGGCCCTCCGGCGTCCGCAGGGATTGTCCTCGCGCGCTTCCGGACGACGATTATCCTAACACCCTCCGACGAGATCGCCTCCGTTATGGCTCGCGTGGCGATTGGTTCGTCGTAATAAGGTCCACCTGCGCCGTGCGGCCCGACGTCCCATCCGAATAGCTGACCTGGAAATCGTCGGGTCCGTACGTTCCTTCCAGGGTGAACACCGCCAGGCGCGCGCTCCTCTCCGGATGCAGGCTGTTGGTCACCCAGATGGTTAATTGTTGGTTGGCTTGATCCCAGACGGGCGTGTAGGTTTCGGTCCCGTACGGGTAGGCGCGCATGAACGCGATCACGTCGCCGGCCCGGAACCCTTTGATGGGCAGGCCGAAAGGCAGCACCGTGCTCGGATCGCCAGGTTGATCCACGCCGGATGCAGGAAAGACCAACAGGTAGGACCTGCCCTGCCCAAAAAAGGTGATGCGGCCACCCGTAAGCTGCGCCTCGTCGAGAGGGCTGACGACCTCCACGCCGGCGTTGCAGGCCTGGATGTCTTGGCCGCGCAGGTTTCCCGAAAAGCTCAAGGTCGTCTCGCTGGGTTGGACGGCGTCGCCGCCGTCCAGCACGATGGTGCCGGTGCCGCTGAGGTTAGCGTCGACCTCGACGCGGGTCCGCTGCCCTTCCGCCCCCTGGACGCGGATGACGCCGTTGTTGATGAGGGCGCTTTGGTAACGGCCGGAGCCCGCCGTCTCCCAACTGTGGACCAGCGTGCCGCCCGGGGTGACGGTGATCAGGCCGTTGTTGGTGAAGTCGGCCCAACCCGGATCGCCTGACAGGAGGACGGGTACCGGGGGGCCGCCGGGTTGATAGACCAACGTGTAGCCCCCGGCGCTGGGGTAGATGTGCAACACGCTGCCGCCGGCGATGGTGATGGTGCCGTTGTTCTGCGTCGTGGGCGTGTAGTACAGATTCCAGCCGTCGTCGAGCACGTTGAGGGTCAGCCGGGCGGTGGCCGAGGCGCTGCCGACGTTGATGGTCCCGTTCAAGGCGTTGTTGTGATAGGCCTTGAGCCACGTGCCTTGCTGGTCCAGCCCCCCGCCGGCGCAGTTCAGGATGGTGTCTGCCGCAAAGGTGGTCTGGCCGAGAATGCCGACGATGGGGCTGCCGGGGCCGGCCTCGAAATCGAGGGCCTGCTGGGCGATCGTGTCGCCGTTGGTAGCCTCTGAGTCGGTGAACCAAGGCGATGAGCCGGTGATCAGGGCGGTGTCACCCGGCCCAGGCGCGACGCCGCCTACCCAGTTGGCGCCCGCGGTGTAGGAGCCGTTCGTGCCGGCTTTCCACACGCTGGTGGATGCGGCGGCGGGGTTAACGCCCGCCAAGCCGATCAGGGCCGCCGCGCAAAGGGGGCCGAGGGGCAAGAGGGTTGAGCGGAGCGTGCGGAGGGTCTTGGCCCGTCCTGAGGGATTCGGGAAAGCTGCGTTGAAGGCCGTGCTTAGCATGGAAGTTGTGTTGATGGCGGTTTGGAAGGATGAACGGCTCCCGCCGGTGGCAGTGAGCCGGTTTTGTATGTAGAAAGCATCGCGCGGCCCGAAGTTTCACTTGAGGCCGGGGGAGCTTCGAGCGTCGGGGCTCCCGTTGCCCATGAACCCTCCTCGTCGCCGGCGTTCAGGAACTGCTAAACCGGAGCGCGCGCTCGCTGAGGGACTGACGATCAGCGGGTGCAGCAAGTACAGCGACGCTCGGGGGCGGCGGGAGGTGGATCGCCGGTCGCGGCATCGCGGCCGCGGACCGTACGCAGTGGCCATTAATCAGCGAAAGCTGGCGCGGCTTGTTCAGAAGGATTATCGCGGGTTCGCCCGATCCCGACAGCTGAGCCGGGTCCGACGCTAACACAGGTTTTGATTCCGATAGCCTGGCTTCCGTCTCCCCTTTGTCTTCGGTGATTCATCAAGCTGGGCGCATCCTTTTTTTGACGCCCTCCGGGGACTAAATTGCCTGAATGAAACTCCTGCTCGAAGACCTTGAAATGGATGCGCAGCTGCAACGGACCGTGACGGCGGTCTCGTCCGGTTCCGCTGACCTCGGCGAGGCCCTGGCCACGGCGGCGCGCGTTAGACCCGGTGATTACGACGGCTGGTATTCAGAATGGGCGGTGCTGGCAGAAAAGACGACTCAACGCGCAGGCGATAGCCTTCAGGGTGGCCACCAACTCAGCGCTGCGAGGGCTTTCCTGCGTGCCACCGAGTACTGGCGGCAAGCCATCTTTTTCATCCGTCACGACCTCCAGGACGGGCGCCTGCTCCACGGCTGGCGCGCGCATCGGGCCGCCTTCAGGGCCGCGCTGCCCCACTTGCCCTGGATGGCCACCGTCGCGGAGATCCCCTTCGGCGGCGGCCGGATGACGGCTTATTTGTTGCGGCCGGAGAGCAGGGATGCCCGTCGGCCCACGATCCTTGTACCTCCCGGGTTCGACAGCACCGCCGAAGGCGGCTATGCGTCCACCGGGTACATGGCCCTGCCTCGCGGTTATAACGTGCTGCTCTGGGAGGGGCCCGGGCAGGGCGGCATGCTGTATGAGCACGGCATCCCGATGCGCCCCGATTTTGAGTCGGTGGTGGCGCCCGTTATTGATTGGCTTTTGGAGCAACCGGGCATTGACCCTCGAAGTCTTGTCCTGATCGGCCGCAGCTACGCAGGTTACCTGGCGCCGCGCGCCGCTTCGGCCGAATCCCGGCTCGCCGCGCTGGTGTGCGACCCGGGGCAGGTGGAGTTTGTGTCGCGCATCGTGCCTGCGATGTTCGACCAGGACGCTTGGGCCCGCGTTCTCGCGGCAGACCCCGCAATGGAGGCGGCCCTACATCGGCGACTTGAGGACCCGCGCAAGCGGGAATGGTACGGGGCGCGCATGGCCACGCTCGGCGCCAAGACGCTGGGCGAGTTTCTTCGCATGCAACCCGAGTACACGGTCCAAGACCGGGTGCAGGGGATCCGCTGCCCGACGCTGGTGACGGAGGGCGAAGGCGATTTCGCGTCTCAGAGTCAGTGGCTGTATGATTTGCTGAGTTGTGAAAAGCGCTACCACCGCTTTACGGAATCCGAGGGCGCAGGCGGACATTGCTGCGGCTTGGGAGCGACCCTTTGGGAGAGCGTCACGTTCGACTGGATCGAACAGGTGCTGCGCTCACCCGTATCGGACGCCAACAGTAAATCTCTCGGGCCCTTCCGGCACGAACCAAGTTGACGCCAACCTCGGCGTAGCGTGATCCAGGAGATGGACCACGAAGAAGAGAAGCCTCCCCCCTATGAGAAGAAATCCCCTCGTTATCTGGACACAGGTGATGGCGACCTGTGCGGCCGTATGCATCGGCCAAGTATCGTTGCCGGCTCAAAGCGCGGCACCCGGCAGCCCAGGCGGCAACCCGGATTGGTTGCCGGCGAACAAAAGCGGCTTCGGCACGAGCTATACCACCGCTAGCAACGTCTGGTTCACGCTTCAGGGCGGCCGTTTAAGTGAAGTTTACTATCCTCGGCTTGACACGCCCAGCGTCCGTAACCTCGACTTCGTCGTCACCGATGGGCAGAGCTTTGCGATACGGGCCCAGGACGCGCCCACCTCCACGCGGCTGATGAATCTCGAAGGCCTGACCTTCCAGATCACCAATACCGACACGGCCAACCACTGGCGGCTTACCACGACCTACGTCACTGACCCTGCCCGGGCGACGCTGCTCATCGACGTGGAGTTCACTTCATTGGACGGCCGGCCCTACCAACTCTACGCCGTCTACCAGCCTCAGCTCAATAACCCCCCCTTGAAGGGCCCTTTGAGTGAGTCGGGTGTAACCCAGGATGGCGCCCTGCTGGCCGCCGATGCGCAGATGAAGGTTGCGAGCGCGCTCGTTGCCTCGCCCGCCTTTTCGGAGACCTCCGACGGCTACCTGGGGACCAGCGACGGTTGGACCGACCTGAGCCAGCATTACCGGCTGACCGCCCAATACAGCTCCGCGCCGGCCGGGACCGTGGTGCAAACGGGCCGCTTACCCTTAACCGGCCTTTCGGATCGTCGGCATGCCACGCTCGCCCTGGGCTTCGCCGCCGTCGAGTCGGCCGCGCTCGATACGGCCAACGCCTCGTTGACAACCGGGTTCGAACGGGTCGCTGAAAGCTACGCTCGCGGCTGGGGCCGGTACCTGGACTCGTTGCGCTATGCGCCCCCGAGCCTTTTTACCACCAGCCAGCGCCAACTGTATGCCGTGTCGGCAATGGTGCTCGCGGCCAGCGAGGACAAGACCTATCGCGGCGCGTTCATCGCCTCCCCAACGATGCCCTGGGCCTTCGGGACCGGGCTGGATAGTCCCTCCGATGCCTACCACCTGGTTTGGTCCCGCGACTTGTACGAAATGGTAACGGCGCTTATTGACGACGGAGACCGCGCGGCTGCAGGACGTGCCTTGGATTTTCTCTTCAATGTCCAGCAAAAGGCCGACGGCTCCTTCCCGCAAAACTCGAAGGTCGACGGCACGCCGGTCTGGGGTGGCTTGCAGCTGGACGAAGTGGGCGACCCGATCATCCTGGCTTACCAACTCGGCCGCACGGACGCAGCCACCTGGTCGCACGTCAAGCGGGCGGCCGACTTCCTGGTCAACTTCACAACAACCGACGCGTTCGGCACGCACTCCGCTCCCTACACCCCGGGCGAGCGGTGGGAAAACCAGAGCGGCTATTCGCCCTCGTCTACCGCCAGCGAGATCGCCGGCCTGGTATGCGCCGCCTACATCGCGCAGGCCAACGGTGATGCGGCCTCCGCGCAGCGTTACCTCAGCACGGCCGACTCCTGGCAGGCGCAGCTGGAACAATGGATGGTAACGACCAACGGACCCTACTCCCGTTTCCCATACTACCTGCGCCTCACCAAGGACGGCAACCCCAACGCCGGCACCACCTACAGCCTTGGGGACAGCGGCCCCAGCAGCATTGATCAACGCAAGGTGGTTGACGCCGGCTTTCTTGAGCTGGTGCGCCTGGGGATCCGGCCCGCCTACAACTTCATCATCCTTAACAGCCTGCAGGTCGTCGATGCGCAGCTCGGCACGGTCACCCCAAACGGCATCTTTTGGCACCGCTACAATTTCGACGGCTACGGGGAGACAGATACGGGTGCCCCGTGGAACGTGAACCCACCCGACACGTTCATTACCCATGGCCGGTTGTGGCCCATTTTCGCCGGCGAACGCGGCGAGTACGACCTGGCGGCTTACAATCTGTTCGGGGCCGAAGGGCACCTGATCGCCATAGCGCGGACGGCCAACGAGGGGTATATGCTGCCCGAGCAGGTCTGGGACGACCGGTCTCCGTCGGGCCAGCCCGGCTTTGTGCCCGGCGCCGGCACCACTTCGGCCACCCCGCTGGCCTGGACGCACGCCCAGTTCATCCGGTTGGCCTGGGATATCGCGGCGGGCCGCGTGGCTGAGCAACCTGCGATCGTCGCGGAGCGCTACCTCCACTGCCAGCCTTAGCGGGGCATCCACTGAAAACCGATTCCGGCCTGGCGATTCGAAAGTCCCAGGCCGGGCGCGGCCTTTCAAATCAGGGTCCAGTCGCAACCCTCTTCCGATCGCTTTTTCACTGCCGTTTACACGTGGTCGGCGGATCGGTTTTGGCGTTCCCGTGTTTTCCATCCACATCCTTGCGGCGGTTCAGCAGTTCGGTCTGTTTGTCAGCAAATGCCTTCTGGTCGTCCGAGGCAAAACAGTTGTAGTAGCCTAAGGCCGCGTCGATGATGCTGACGCGGTTGGCGGCCGACATGACGCCGGTTCCGTCCTTCGTCGGCTCAAGTCCCTCCCAATAATATGCCAGGAACTCACGTTTATCCTGGTTCTTCTGGCCCCCCATTCCGTCGCGCTGCTGCCTGACGTGCTGCAGTTCATGCCCGACCTGCAGAACCCGGTGGGCGAAAGCGTCGATGTGCTCGATAAAGTATTTCCCAACGAAGATCTTCCCCTTCAAATCTTTTCCTTTGCCGACCGGACTTGTTGAAAGGCCTTTTTCAGCCTCGCTGTACGTTACATCGCTGACCAGCGATGCATCATAGTATTGGCGCACGATACTTTTGACCGCTTCGACGGCACGATCGCTCAGGGGAACGCTCGTGTCCTTAGCTTTTGTCACGATCGCTTCTGCATGCACATCTCGACCCATAAGGATGTCCTCGTCAGGTGATTCAACGCAGGATGCGGGCGCGGAGCGTGCCGGAATCGGCGGCCGGCAGTAGTGTCGTGTACGGCTGGAGCGGGGGATTGGTCAATACGGGAACATTGAGGTGCATGGCGGGACCTATACAGGGTCCGTCATGCGGCGTAAATGGAACCAAAGATCCAGGGGTGGAATGCCGGCTCATGGGGGCCGGCGCCGGAGGATGCTCCGTACTTGGTTGAATCGGTCTTACACCAAGTTAGATGGCTACTTTGGTGGCATTTCGACCGGGTTTCAGCCCTGAAGGGGCGGCAGAACATAGCCCAGGGTTTACCCCTGAGCTTTACCCACCTTTTTTGAGGGCAGCGCGGGGACGGCCGTGACCGTCTTACGGCCCGAAGGGCCAAGAGAACCTAGCCCAGGGCTTTACCCCCTGCGTAACCGTCAAATCACGATCCAGCCCTGAAGGGGAGCCAGAACCCGCCGGCAACGCTTTCTGCCGCCCCTTCAGGGCGGGGTCGGAGGGAAAACGCCTTCCCAGGGTGAAACCCTGGGCTAGGTTCCTTTGGCCCTTCAGGCCATCAAACCATCTCCCGGCCCGTTGGGCCTAGATCATTTATACGGTTTAATCGGTGTAACTCCGGCAGGGCGCCCGGGGAGGAAGACAAGATTTTACCTCCATGGCCGTCGAAATGGTATAAGTTCTACCGCCCTTTCGGGGCTGAAAACCCGGTCCTGTCGCCCGGGGTCCGTTCGGAACGGCATCGTGAGTCGCAATGCGCGCATTCCCACCCAACGTGGAACTTCCGGGCTACTCTCCCGCTGTCCCTCCGGGGCAAAGGGGCGGTTCGATCGACATGAATACCGGTGTAGATGCTTACAGGCTTTTCCGAAGCCTTCTTTGCCGGAGCGATTACCTGCGGCCAGCCCCGACCGGTTGGAGCCGACGGGAACCAAAAGATGGGCCGACGGGCGCCTTGCTCGCCGGTACGACCGGAATCTTGCGCGGCGGAAGCGGCTGCACTTTCGGATCGGTCAGCATTGTGATCTTACAGTGCATCGGATCGCCGCCGACCATATTTTGCAGATGGTCGACCCAGGGCCCGACGTTGATCTCCGTGATCTCCGTCCCCGCCCCCATAATGTTCCGTAGTTCCTCCACGGTGAGGCCGTAACAGCGGTCGAGGGAGCGATTTATTTTGCACTGGGCGTCGCCTTTCAGCGCCAGGATATGATCTTCATTAATGGCGTGGCCCAACTCATGGCCCAGGACCGGTGTATACACATCGCCGTCCGTTAAGAGGGTCTGGTGCGACCGAAAACCGTTCCTAGCGGGTTTTGTCTTCTTCGTCTTGTAGTTCGGCACCTCATACTTCGGGTCTGAAAAGACGGCGGGGTTAATCCGGACCACGTTGAAAGTCGCAGAGGTTTTCGCCCCCGATTCCATCCGGAACAGGCAAAGGATGTTCGGGCGCAGAATATAACCGGGGAAGGCAGAACTGTAGTAATCGAGCTTATCGAAGACGTTGGGGGGTTTGATCAAGAACTTATGGTTCCAGATTTGCTCCCCCTGTTGAAAAAGCTTAACGAACTTCTTTATGGCATCGTAACCCCAGTCGATGATGGGAAATAGGTAGTCATCGCTGTCCCTGGCACACCAGCCTAAATCTTTGTCTTGAACGATGATCGGACCGGCGCCGCCGTCGCCTACCAGACGGCTATCGAGGAACCTGAGGTCGTAGCCAAGGGTAAGCGTCAGCCAGGCGTTTTGAAACGGGTTATTCCCGTTGGGGATTTCAAGTTCTCCCGTGACTCCGCCTATTACTGTCTTTCTCTGAAATGCCTTGGGCGCCTTGGCCTGTTGGCGCTCGTCCGGCGTGGGGACATAAAGGGTGTCGCTCATGGTTTTTCTCATCAGCCCGTTACGCAATCGAATCGACCATCGCGCAGTCATTCGTTGCTGATAACGTCTCTTATTTCATTGATTTTGCTTTTTGTCAGATTGACTCCGGTAACACCTTTTCACAAAGGTCAACTTCCCGGAATGCGTTCAGCGCTCTCGGCGGGCCTGGAGCCCGGTGGTGTGGCCAGATTGGCAAAGCACGTAGCGATGGATGGAAATGGAACAAGAGGCCCATCGGGAAAGGATGCCCGGCAGCCCCGCTTCGGGCCGCGCAACCTTATGGCTTTACAACTTTGGCTCCGCCGGGCAACCAAACAGAAATTGTGTTATGAAGTCTGAAGTTTGGCCGGCCCCGGCCCGAAATGCGTCCGGCCGGATTCGACCGTACGTCTACGGCAAACCAAGCGAGGGTCCGTTGAGGTGATCGCCGGTAAGAGCCTCGTGGCCTTTATGCGGGGCTGGGACCCCGCTTTTTGATCAGAGAAGAAAACCGCTCGCTCGCTCGTCCCGCAAAAACGCTCTGCGGTTGATTGTCCGCCCCCGAAAGCGCTTGGCGGGTGAGTTTTTCCGCTTTTTTTAACTCACCGGGTCTGATAACGATCGGGGTATAGCTCGTGAACGCTTAGGCTCGGAGGTCGCCGATGATGAGTGAAACGATTCCCGTTCTCAATCTGGGAGAGTTAGAAGAACGCGCTTGCGCGGTACTGCCGCGAATGGCCTACGACTACTACGCCGGCGGCGCCCATGATGAGGTCACGTTACGCGAGAACCGGACCGCCTACGAGCGGATCGCCGTGCTCCCGCGCATGTTGGTCGATGTAAGCGCCCGGGCCATGGACACCACCGTGTTGGGCCAGCCCGTGTCGATGCCGATTTTGATTGCGCCCACCGCGTTTCAGGGTCTTGCCCACCGGGACGGCGAAGCGGCCACGACCAAGGCGGCCGGTACGGCCAGAACACTGATGACCTTGGCAACCCTCTCGACCACCTCGATTGAGGAAACCATGGCGGTAGCCACCGGGCCGGTTTGGTTCCAGCTCTATGTTTTCAAGGACCGGGCCATTTCTGCCGCGCTGGTCCGACGCGCCGAAGCGGCCGGGTGCAAGGCCATCGTGCTGACGGTTGATGTGCCGCTGCTTGGCACGCGCGAACGCGATGTGCGCAACAAATTTAGTTTGCCGGAGCATCTTTCAGCCAAAAATCTCTGGCCCATGGGGTTGCACGAGCTTCCCGAAGGCGTGGCCGGCTCCGGACTGGCCCCGTACATCGCCTCGCTCCTGGACGCGACGTTGAGCTGGAAAGACCTCGGGTGGCTGGCCGGAGTAACGCGGCTACCCATTCTTGTGAAAGGCATCCTACGTGCCGATGACGCGCTGCGGGCAATCGAGCACGGCGCCTGCGGCATCATCGTGTCCAACCACGGCGCGCGGCAACTGGACACAACGCCGGCAACCATTTCCGTATTGCCGGAGATCGTCGACGCAGTGGCCGGCAGGGTTGAGATCTACGTGGACGGGGGTATCCGGCGAGGGACCGACGTGCTCAAAGCGATCGCTTACGGCGCGCGGGCCGTCTTGGTCGGTCGTCCCATCCTTTGGGGGCTGGCCGTCGGTGGGGAAGCCGGGGTCACGTCGGTTCTGGAGATCCTGCGCAAGGAATTTGACTTGGCCATGGCGCTGTCGGGCTGCCCGAGCCTGCGCTCCGTTACCCGAGATCTTGTCCATCGATTCTAGTCTTCCACGCCTCCCGCTGTTCCCTGCCTCCACCCCAGTTCGCGACGTATTCATGGCCGCGCCGGTCAGGTTGATACGCTCCATGGGGCCGTTCTTCCGCCGGCCCAACCCGCGGCGGGTCAGGAACGGCTTTGCAATATCCTTCTCGAAATTTACATTATCGAAACTTACGCGGTCGCCGTTTTTGGGGTTCCTGCATGCGCATCGACTATGCTCGGCTTTCGGAGGAAGATCAGGCTTTGCCAATCGAGCGCCAAACGCTCTGTGCCGCCGGTTGTGGGCAGGTCTATGAGGAATGCGTCCGCGGCAAAACGGCGCGGGGGGAGCGGGTGGCATGCCTGCAGGCGCTGCGCACCGCTGACAGGCTGGTCGTCCGGCGACTGGGCCGGATGGGCCGCTCCTTGAGCGATGTCATCCGGCTCCGCGTCGAACTGCAGGCTCGGGAGATCCTCCTGGCATCGCGAAGCGAACGAGTCCACGCCGGCTCCCCGGCCGGCCGGACGATCGCAGCCTCCTTGGGCGTGGCGCCCTTGACCGTGTACCGGAACCTAAGCGAAATCGCGGGCCCCGACGGGCCTTCCGAAAATCCTCCTACCGCCTATGCCTGAAGAAGCTTTTTCCCCGGTAAATACTCCTGCGGCTGCCCCCGAGACCGCGGAACGGCCCGCCCCGGCGGAGGCCGTCGGACCTGGGGAGCGACCAGATGAGGTGATCCCACCCCGGGACCGGCCCGTGCAGCCGGTCGTCGGCCTGGGCGGTTCGGCCGGCAGCTTGAGCGCCCTGCGCGCCTTTTTCTCGGCCATGCCGGCCGACAACGGCCTGGCGTTTGTGGTGGTCGTCCACCTGCTGCCCGACCGCGACAGTAACCTGGCTGCCCTGCTGCAGGGGTCCACCTCTATGCCCGTCGTTCAGGTGCGCGACAACGTCGAGGTCAAACCCAACCGGGTCTTCGTCATCCCGCCCGGCAGGCAACTCTCCCTGGCCGATGGCCGGCTGCGCCTCTCCGAGTTGAGCGCCGGGCGTGGGCCGCGGGTGGCCATTGACCTGTTTTTCCGCACCCTGGCCGATACGAGCGGCTCGCAGGGTACGGCCATCGTGCTGTCGGGGGCGGACGGCGACGGCGCCATCGGGCTCAAACGGGTCAAGGAACGCGGCGGGCTGACCATCGCCCAAGAGCCGAGCGAGGCCGAGCAGGACGGTATGCCGCGGGCGGCGATTGCCACCGGCATGGTCGATTGGGTGCTGCCGATGGCAGACATGCCTGGCCGCTTGCTGGCCTACTACCGTCAGGAACCCCGGCTGCGGCTGCCGGCCGAAGAGCCGCCGCCGGAGGCGGCCGCACCATCGGAGGAGGCCGAGGCGGCCCTGCGCGACGCGCTCGGCTTGCTGCGGGCGCGCACCGGCCACGACTTCAGCGACTACAAGCGCGCCACGGTGCTGCGGCGGCTGCGCCGGCGGCTGCAGGTCAACGGCTTAGAGAACCTGCCGGCTTACCGGGACTTCTTGCGCACCCACCCCGGGGAGGCCCAGGCGCTGTTGCAGGATCTGCTCATCAGCGTGACAAATTTTTTCCGCGACCCGCAGGCCTTTGCCGCCCTTGAGGCCGAGTTGCCGCGGCTCTTTGCCGGAAGAAAAGCCGGCGATTCGGTACGCGCCTGGGTGCCAGCATGCGCCACGGGCGAGGAGGCCTACTCTGTGGCCATGCTCTTGGCCGAGCAGGCCGCCCGGCTGCCTGCGCCTCCCGTCATTCAGGTCTTTGCCACCGACCTGGACGGGGCGGCGCTGCGCACGGCGCGCGAGGGACTCTATCCCGAGACGATCGCCGCCGACCTCTCTGAGAAGCGGCTGCGGCGGTTCTTCGTCAAGGACCAGGGCCGCTACCGGGTGAGCCGGGCGTTGCGCGAGACGGTGCTCTTTTCCGCGCACGATCTGCTCAAAGACGCGCCCTTTGCACACCTGAACCTGGTGAGCTGCCGCAACCTGCTCATCTACTTGAACAACAAGGCCCAGCGCCGGGCCTTGGAGCTGTTTTACTTCGCCTTGGAGCCGGCCGGGCTGCTGTTCTTGGGCAGTTCCGAAACGGTGGATGACCAGGAGGGCGGTTTGTTTAAGGCCATGGACAATAAGCATCGGCTGTACGCGCGGGGGGTGGCGCCCCGGCCGGTGGTGCCGGTCTTACCGGCCGGGCCGTCCTCGTTGGCGCCGGCCCTGGCGCTCGCGCCGCGCCTGCCCCCGCGCCTCGCGGGGGCCGCGGGGAGCGCCCCGGCGACTCGGGTGCCCGGCGACCGCCCGGGCGTCCTGTCGTCAGCCGAGCTGCACCTGAAGCTGCGGGAAGCTTGGGGGCCCCCCTCGGTACTCGTCGACCCGCAAGACCGCGTCGTGCATTCGTCCGAGCGGGCCCAGCGTTACCTGCATTGGGGGGGCGAAGCCAGCCTGGAGGTGTTGCGGGTGATCCACCCCAGCTTGCGGCTGGAGCTGCGGGCCTCGCTGTTCCGGGCGCGCCAAACCGGCAGTCCGGTCGACGTGACGGGTGTACTGGTCGAGTTGGCTGACGGTCCCCAGGCGATTGACCTGCACGTGCGCCCGGCCCAGGACCTGGCGCCAGGCTTCCTGCTGGTGGCCTTTGAGGACGGGGCAGCCAGGCCGGTGGAAGGCGCGGTCGTGGAGGTGCGGCCCGCCGCCGAGCCGCTTACCCGCCAACTGGAGGCCGAACTGGACCAGCTCAAGCTCCAGCAGCGGGCCACCATCGAGGAGTACGAGGCTTCCCTGGAAGAGCTCAAGTCCTCCAACGAAGAGCTGCAGGCCATCAACGAGGAACTGCGCTCGGCCACCGAAGAAGTCGAGACCGGCCGGGAGGAGCTCCAGTCCATTAACGAGGAGCTCTCTACGGTCAACCACGAGCTTAAAGCCAAGGTCGATGAGCTGGGCCGGGCCAACAGCGACCTGCAGAACCTGATGGCGGCCACCGACATCGCCACCGTCTTTTTGGACCGGGAGTTGTGCATCCAGCGTTACACGCCGGCGGCGGTGCGGCTGTTCAGCCTGATCCCGAGCGACGTGGGCCGGCCCCTGGCCGACCTGAGCCACCGGCTGGAGAGCGATTTTGTGGTGGCCGATGCGCAGCGGGTGCTGGAGACGCTGGTGCCGGTGGAACGCGAGCAGCGCAGCCGGGAGGGCCGCTGGTACCTGGTGCGGCTGTTGCCCTACCGCACCCTGGAAGACCGCATCGCCGGCGTGGCGTTGACCTTCGTGGACGTCACTGCCCGAAAAGAAGCCGAGGCGGCGCTGCAGGAGTCGGAAGCCCGGTTCCGGCGCTTGAGTGAGAGCGGTATTGTCGGGATCGCGTTCTTCAGCCTGCGGGGCGACATCTTCGAAGGCAATGGGGCCTTCCTGCAGATGCTGGGTGCCTCCCGCGAGGACCTGCGGGCCGGCAAGGTGCGATGGGACGCCTACACGCCCGAAGCCTGGCTGTCGCGCACGCGGCAAGCCGTCGACGAGTTGCGGACCAGCGGACGCATCACGCCATACGAAAAGGAGTTTGTGCGCGCTGATGGGACGCGCCGCTGGGGGCTGTTTGGCGGGGCGCTGCTCGCCGATGGCGAGACCGGGATCGCGATCGTGCTGGACGTGACCGATCGCAGGCGAGCCGAAGAAGGGCTGCGCGCCAGTGAGGCGCACCTGCGGCTCATGATGGAGAGCGCGCGCGATTTTGCCATCTTCACCCTCGACGCTCAAAATCGGATCACCAGCTGGAACCCCGGGGCGGAAGCCATCTGCGGCTATACGGCCCAGGAAGCGCTTGGCCAAGACGGGAGGCTGATCTTTACCCCCGAGGACCGCGCCGCCGGCCAGCCCGAGCAGGAGATCGAGACCGCCCGCGGGGAAGGCCGCGCCGAGGACGAGCGCTGGCACCTGCGCAAGGACGGCCGCCGCTTTTGGGCCAGCGGCGTGCTCACCCCCATGCCTGGCCCGGGTAGCCCCGGCGCCGCCGGTTTTCTCAAAATCCTGCGCGACCGGACCGAATTGCACGAAGCCGAGCAGGCCCGCCGCTACGCCGAGCAGCGCTTCAGCCTGTTGGCCCGTTCGGTGCGCGATTACGCCATTTTCCTGCTCGACCCCCAAGGCCGCGTCACCCACTGGAACGAGGGGGCCGCGCGGGTCAAAGGCTACTCGGAAG
>JAFBAP010000013.1 GCA_019247695.1 Verrucomicrobiota bacterium
CTCCGAGCCCCGAACTCCGAACTCTCTCCCCCTCTTTCCGCCGTGTTCGCCGTGGCTCGCCGTGTTCGCCGTGTGAACTCTTACGTTGTGCCCGCCAAATCGCCGTGCCCGCTGTGTGACGCTAAGCCAGCCAGTTGCCGCCGTCGACGCCGTACGTTTGCCCGACGATGTAGTCCGCATCCTCGCTGGCCAGGAAAACCGCCATGCCGGTGAGGTCCTGCGGTTTCGCCATCCGGCCATACGGCACGGCTGCGCCTACCATCCGTTTGGTTTCGCCGAGCGGACGATTTTCGTACCGCGCAAACTCACGATCGACAAACTCCCAGAAAGGCGTATCGACGACCCCCGGTGCGATCGCGTTGACGTTGATGCCATTCTTGATCAGGGCGAGACCCGCGGATTGCGTGATGCTGATCACCACGGCTTTGGAGGCGCAGTAAACCGAGACCAGCGCTTCGCCGCGCCGCCCTGCCTGGCTTGCCAGATTAATGATCTTTCCACCGTGCCCCTGTTTGATCATCTGCCTGGCGGCGGCTTGCATCGTGAAAAACTTGCCTTCGGCGTTGACCGCGAAAAGCTTGTGCCACTGGTCCCGGCTAACTTCGGTGACCGGGGCCATCGCGAAAATCCCTGCATTGTTGACCAGGATATCGATGCGTCCGGCTCTCTCGACGACCGTGGCGACCAGGTGATCGATCGATTCCTGGCTCGTCACGTCGAATTGTGTACCAAGCGCGCCGTTGCCGAGCTGTTGGGCCAGTTCTTCGGCGGCTTTAACGTTCAAATCCGCGATCACCACGCGGGCGCCTTCCGCCGTGTAGCGTTCGGCGATGGCCCTGCCGATACCGCTGGCAGCGCCGGTAATGATGGCTACCTTGTCCTTCAGTCTCATAATTCTCTTTTTCTTTGCGGGTTACAGATGCTGATTCCGGTCCGAGTCAGGCACGAATGGATTCAAGCCCCTTCCAGTCAAAGGCGATGCCGTGTCCCGGCCGCTCCGGAGCGACGGCGTAACCTTCCTCGATCCGGAGGGGATCGGCGATATAGTGGTCCAGGCCGAAACCGTGGGCTTCCAGGTAGGAAGCGTTCGGGACCGCCGCCAGCAGATGGACGGTAACGTCGTGGGCGCCGTGGGTTGTGACCGGCAGGTTGAATGCTTCCGCCAGGTGAGCAATCTTCATGAACGGGGTGATCCCGCCGCAGTTGGTGACGTCCGGTTCGGGAAACGTCACGCCGCCGATTTCCATCAGGTGCTTGAAATCCCAGAGCGTGCGCAGGTTTTCACCGGTCGCGATCGGCAAACCGCCGTCACGGACCAGGCGCGAGTGGCCGCTGAAATCATCCGGGGTAATCGGTTCCTCCAGCCAAACCGGGTCGAACGGCTGGATGGCGCGCGCGGCACGGATCGCCTGGTCCACGGTCCACCTCATGTTGGCGTCCACCATCAAAGGAAATTGCTCCCCAAGGTGTTGCCGCATCGCCTTGACCCGTTCGACGTCTTCAGCCAACCGCTTTCGCCCGATCTTCATTTTGATGGCGCGAAATCCCTTTTTCAGGTTGTCATCGGTTTGCCGGAGCAATTGTTCGAGCGACAGATCGAGGTCGATCCCCCCGGCGTAGCACATGACGTGAGGATCGTTGCCTCCCAGCAGCCTCCACAGGGGTTGGTTGAGCCTCTTGGCTTTCAGGTCCCAGAGCGCCATATCGAAGGCCGAGAGGGCTAACACGGTCGGCCCGCCGCGTCCGCCATAATGCAGTCCCCACCAAAGCCGGTTCCACAGCCATTCGATGCGGTCGCCGTCCTGCCCAAGCACGAAATCGCCGAAATCGCGCTCCAGCAGCGCGTGAATGGCGCCGCCGTTGCGGCCGCACGTATAGGTGTACCCGACGCCCTCTGCGCCGTCGGCATCATGAACCCGCACGGTGTTAAGTTCAAACGCGAGCATCCGGCCGTGCATGCTGTCACTGAGGGCGACAGGCAACGTGATCCGGTAAAATCCCGGCAGGATGTTGACAAGTTTAGGCATGAGCAGGCCGGCTTGCGCGTTGGTTGACGGGGTCGCCCGGGACAAAGCGTGCCCAATGATAGGAGTGATTGCGCATCAGGCTCACCGCGCGGGCAAACGACCAAAGGTTAACTTCGACTGGAAGATGACGACTAACATCAGAAATGCTCCCCTGATCACCGATTGCCAGTAAGCCGATAAACTGATCCAACCGAGACCATTCTCGAAGTTAAGGATGTTAAAAATCAGCCCCAGCAGCAGGACGCCGGCCAGGGTGGTGACCACCGAGCCCTGTCCCCCGGTGAGGAGCGTGCCTCCCACGACGACCGAGGCAATGGCGAACAATTCCCAACCAACGCCTTCGGTAGGTTGACCGGCCCCGAACTGCGCCGCGAGGATGACGCCGGCCAGCCCGGAAAGAAGCCCGCTTAACAGGTAGAGAGAAAACACGACGCGATCGACGGGCAGCCCCATCAAACGCGAGGCGTCCTCGTTTCCGCCGATCGCCAGGAGGTATCGTCCCCAGGGGCTGAGATTTAACGCGATCGAGCCGGCCACGAACAACAGGCCGGCGATCCAGGCCGGAACCGGAAATCCGAGGAAATCGCCCTGACCGATTTGCGTGAAGTCGGTGTCATACGACACGGAAACGGACTGGTTGTTGGCGACGAGCAGGGCGGCGCCCCGGGCAGCCAGCATGGCCGCCAGCGTTGCGATGAAGGGCGCGATCCGCAACCGGGTGATCGCGACCGCGTTGAGTAATCCGATCACGCCGCCGGCCACGGTCCCGCCCAGCAAACCCACCCAGAGCCCGTACGGGCTGAGCAGGGCCGAAACCACGCTGCCGAGCGCGGCGGCGGCGCCCACCGAAAGGTCGATGCCGCCGCTCATGATCACGAAGCACATCCCCAGCGAGATCAGCGCGAACATCGAGTTGTACCGCAACACCGTGAGGATGTTGAAGAGACCCAAAAAATGATCGTAACGGAACGAGCCGAACACGATCATTACAATCAGCGCAAGGATGACGCTGTTCTGGCTGATCAGCTGCACGGCGGCCGCGCCGGCGCCTGAACCGCGCTGCGGGCGTGGTTTCATTGCGAACCGCCCCGCCGTTGGAAATACACCGCACCGATGATCATCGCCGCTTTCACCACCAGGGCGGCTGCATCCGGCACACCGTTGGCCAGAAGGGTGTACCGCACGAGCTGGATGATCAGTGCGCCCACTAACGTTCCCACCAGGTACGCTTGGCCCCCAAGCAGGAGCGTGCCGCCGACCGCGACCGCGGCAATCGCGTCAAGCTCCATTCCCAAGCCGACCAGGTTCGCATCCGACGAAGAGTTGATCGCGATGACGATCAACCCCGCGATCCCCGCACAAATCCCGCTCAAGGCGTAAACCGCGCGCTTGACGCGAACGACCGGGATGCCCGACAAACGCGCGGCTTCTTCATTACCGCCGACGGCCAGCAATTGCCGGCCAAAAATGGTGCGGCGCAGCGCCCAGGCCGCGATCACGACGATAACCGCCATCAGGAGCGATTGCACCGGCAGACCGAAAACGCGGCCAAGCCCGATTACCTGGAACGCCGGTTGATGAAAGGCCTGCAGGTTGCCGTTGGTCATCACCTGGGCGATGCCGCGGCCGGCGATAAACAGGACCAGGGTAGCCACGATCGGTTGGATTTTGAACCGGGTAATCAACCAGCCGTTGAACCACCCGAGAGCACCGGCCGCCAGGACCGGAACGACGAACGCCAGCGTCACGCCCCACCAGAGCGGCAACGGCACGAGCTTACCCAGAAAGATGATCGGGGCCAACGAACCGGCGATTGCCATCAGGGATCCGACGGAAAGGTCGATTCCGCCGGAGCCGATCACGAGGGTCATGCCCACGCCGACGATCACGATCGTGCAAACCTGCGTCAGGTTAACGTATAACGTTTCCCACGTCGCAAAGTGGGGCGTGAAGAAGAAATTAAACAGGACAAGGAGGAGCAGAGCGGCTAGGGTGGCTTGCCGCTTCAGCAGACCTAACCCGCCCCTTCTCCGGGCAGCGGTGCCCGTTTCGATGGGTTGAACCGCGGCGCCGGCCGGTTCGTCTGCAACCCCTCCCCTTCGGACGGCCGGCTGATCGACGGCTGCCTTCGGAGTGCCGCCGTCGGGAAGGGTGGTGGCGGTCGCCGTCGAATGATGCGATTCCGGAAATGATTCGTCCGCACGGCCGTCGCCGCGGTCGCCGTTGCCGTTGCCGGAGGCAGATTGCTCATTCTGTGCCGTTGAACCTGGAGGGGGCACGACGGCAGCCGTTGCGCGACCATGAGCCGGGTGGCCTTCCCCATCCGGATGACCAGCGTCCGGCTGCGTCGATTCCGCCATCGCCGCCATGATCGCCTCTTCGGTGATCCCTTCCTTCTCAAGCTCAGCAACGGTTCGGCCCTCACGCAGCACAAACACCCGGTCTGAACCTTCCACGACCTCTTCGATCTCCGAAGAAATCATCAATACCCCAAGGCCCTCGGCGGCCAGTTTGCCGACCAAGCCCTGGATTTCCGCTTTGGCGCCGACGTCGATGCCGCGGGTCGGTTCGTCCAGGATCAGGAGCCGGGGATTCATGCAGAGCCAGCGCGCAAGCAGCACCTTCTGCTGGTTGCCGCCTGAAAGTTCACGAATGCGCTGGTCGGGACTTGCGCATTTGATGCGAATCCGCTTGATGAATTGATCGACGACCTGGCGCTGCTGCTCTTCATTCACCACCCCGGACTGCGCCAGCCGCGGCAGCAGCGCCAAAGTCAAATTTTCCCGCACCGACATCTCCGGTACGATCCCTTCGAGTTTACGATCCTCGGAGCAAAAACCGATCCCGGCGCCGATCGCATCCGCGGGATTCTGGGGCGCAAAGGGTTTTCCTTGGTAACGCATCCGGCCGGCATCGGGTCGATCCGCCCCGAAGACCGCGCGCACCGACTCCGTGCGTCCCGAGCCCAGCAGGCCGGCCAACCCGATGATCTCGCCGGGGTGCACGTCAAAACTGCAATTGGTTACCCGGCGGCCCACGGCCAGATTTTGTACGTCCAGGAGCGCCTTATCCTTCTGGCGATGGTGCGCCGGCGCAATTTCATGAAAGGCGGTCTGACCGGCTGAGGGCGACTCGATTTCGCGCCCGATCATGGTGGTAACCAGCTCCAGTTTCGAAACCTGGGCCATCGGGGCAACCAGCACGGTGCGGCCATCGCGCATGACCGTCACCCGTTCGCAAACGACGTATAACTCATCCAGCTTGTGGCTGACGAAAATGACGGAAACACCGGAATTTTTCAGTTGCCGGATAACGCCGAAAAGGACCGCCACCTCGTGCTCATCCAGCGACGAGGTCGGTTCGTCCATGATGACCAGCTTGGCTTGGAAACTTACGGCCCGCGCAATGGCGACCATTTGCTGGATGGCAGTGGTGTACCGTGAAAGCGGCTGCCGGACGTCGAGGTGAATGTCAAACCGGGCAAGGATCTCCTCCGCTTCCCGGTGCATGCGCGGCCAATCCAGGAACCCAAAGCGTTTTCGTTCCCGGCCGAGGCAGATGTTTTCCGTTACGGACCGGTAGGAGACCAGGTTGATCTCTTGATAAATGGTGCTGATGCCGCCTGCCTGGGCGGCTTTCGGTGAATCGGCGTGAAATGGCGCTCCGTCGAACAGAATCTCACCGGCATCCTTGGCATAATAGCCGGTGAGGACCTTGATCATCGTCGACTTGCCGGCGCCGTTCTGCCCGATTAACGCGTGAATCTCACTGCGCCCGATTTCAAGCGAAGCGCCGGACAGCGCAGGGACGCCGTTAAACCGCTTTTCAATCCCGCGCATGCTCAGCAGCGCAGGTGTCGATGTCGACGAAGAAAATGCGGCCATGGCAGGTGACTGGCAGGAAGAAGGGCAGCACTCCTCGCGCCGCCGGCGACGGAACCTCTACTTGGCACCACCGCACTTCCGTTCCCGGCTGCGCGGGAGCACTGCCCCCCTCCTTGTCTGCAAATAATTAGTAAGCGCCCGCCACATTTTCCGCAGCGTTGCTGCTGTCGAAAAGGTGATCATCGCTCTTGATCCATGCAGGCGCCTGCTCGCCTTTCGCGTAAGCCTCAATCGCCGCAAAGGCCTTCGGACCGAGCCGCGGATTGCATTCCACCGAACAGCCCATCTTGCCGTCAACGATCGCCTGGACGCCGTCTTTTTCGCCATCAATGCTGACGACCTTCACGTCCTGGCCCGGCTTCTTGCCGGCCGCCTCCAGAGCCGCGATAGCGCCGAGCGCCATTTCGTCATTATGCGCGTAAATCGCGGTTGCATCCGGATGAGCCTGCAACAGCGTCTCTGCAACCTGGCGCCCTTTGTCGCGCGCAAAGTCGCCGCTTTGGGAAGCGACCACTTTCATGTCCGGATACTTCTTAAGCTCCTCCATGAAGCCTTTATGGCGATCGTTCGCAGGCGATGAACCCGTGGTGCCTTCAAGCTCGATTATTGTCCCTTTACCGTTGGTCGCCTTCGCCAACCAGTCCGCCGCCCGTCTCCCTTCATCCACAAAATCCGAGCCGATGAAGGTAAGGTAATCACGACCGGGTTGGGCCACCGGATCGACCCGGCGATCCAGAAGAATGACCGGGATGCCGGCTTTCTTGGCCGCCATCACGGCGGGCACCAGCGGTTTCTCCTCACGCGGGGCAAGCAGGATCACGTCAACCCGTTGGGCGATCATGCTGTTGACGTCTGCCACCTGTTTCGCGGCAGACCCGGCCGCGTCGGTGTAGACAAGCTGCCAACCACGCTTCGCAGCTTCCTGTTTTACGCTTTCGGTCTCGGCCAGACGCCACGGGTTGTTAGACTCGGTCTGGGAGAAACCGACTTTGTAAGTCTTTTTTTCTGGGAGCTTCGGCAGACCGCTATCAGCTGCAATCGAGCTGCCGATCCCCGTTGCCAGGATCACCGCACAAGCGTGGAGGAACATTTGAGCAAGCACTTTCATGGGTTTGATTTTGGGTTGTTGAGCCAGTGACTGCCTGGCTTCGAAAAGGGATAACAATCGTGGAGGTTACCTCAAAACGTCTTAAAAGGGGAGTTGGGATCAAGTCGCCCGGCACGATTCAGGCAAAATTCAGGTATGTGGTTTGCTTTCGGAAATAGCCGTCCAGCCCGTACTTTCCGTCTTCTCCACCCAGGCCGGAATTTCGCCAGCCGTTGTGGAATCCCTGAATGAGCTCGCCATTCGGACGGTTAACGTACAGTTCCCCAAACTGAAGGGTACGGGACAGGTTCATGATCCGGCGAAAATCATTGGTGAAGACAAAGGCCGACAGCCCGTATTCGGTTTGGTTCGCGTAGCGGATGGCCTCCTCGAAATCGCGGAACCGGAGGACGGGAATCACGGGCCCGAACACCTCTTTCTGGAAAATCGGGGCTTCATTATTCAGGCCGGTAAGCACCGTCGGCTCAAACCAATGGCCTTTGGCGAACCGGCCGTCACGGAGCCGCTTGCCTCCGAGCAGAACGTTTGCACCGGTCCGGATCGCTTCGTTCACGATCGACTCAACTTTTTCGACCTCGAGACGGTTGACTTTCGGCCCGAGATCGACGTCCTGCATCGGATCTCCGACCCTCAATGAACGCGCACGATCGACAAAGCGGTCGAGAAAATCGTCTGCAATTTTCTCGTGCAGATACATCCGCTCGTTACAGGTACAGATCTGGCCGCAGTTAGTGAACCTGGCGGTAATCGCGGCCGCCACGGCACCCTCCAAATCCGCGTCTTCCATCACGATGAAAGGAGCCTTTCCGCCAAGCTCAAGGCGCAGCACGGCAAGCTTTTCCGCGCCCGCCCGATAGATCTCCTTTCCGGCGCGCACGCTGCCGGTCATGGTGACCAGGTCGGTTAGCGGGCTGGTCGTCAGGGCCTCACCGACCGTCCGGCCCATCCCGGTCACGACGTTGAATACCCCTGCCGGGAACCCAACCTCATCGGCCAGCCGGGCGAGTTCCAGCCCGGAAAGGGGCGTGCACTCGTGCCCTTTCAAAACGACCGTGTTACCGGCGATCAAGGCGGGACCCATTTTTCTGGCTGCCAGGGCGGACGGGTAATTCCAGGCCGTCAACGCAACCACGACGCCGTACGGAACCCGGCGGATCCAGACTTCTTCTTTGGGGTTGTCGGACGGCAAAAGATCACCCTCAATCCGGCGAGCGCTTTCCGCGGCATAACGTATAAACGTTTCCGTCGCGCCGATTTCTCCGATCGCTTCCTTAAGAGGTTTACCTTGTTCAAGGGTGACGATCCGGGCCAGGCGATCGCGGTTAGCCGCGATGGCATCGGCAAGCTTGTGCAGCAGTTTTCCGCGTTCGATCGGTGGGAGATCCGCCCATCCGGGCACGGCGCGCTTCGCGGCTTCCAGGGCACGCTGCGCGTCCTGTGCCGTGCCGGCCGGGATCGTTGCAATAATCTCCTCGTTTGCCGGGTTCTCTACCTCGATGGTTTGGGAGGCGTCACCTTCAACCCATCGGCCGTCGATGAACATCCGGCAGGGGCCAAGGGCAGGGACGGTATTCGGAGGGGCATCCACGGGCGATCTTCCTGGGGGTTTAAAGGGAAAAAATGGCGCTTGTTACAACAAAGGAGGCGTTACCAGGTGAAAACGCTCGACTATTCGGTAGACGCAATTACTGCGTATGGTCTGACCAGATAACCCGCCCGTTGCGGCGTGTCAACCACCAAATTTGCCGGTTCAAACGGATTTTACTCGATTTTCGGGAATTATCCGGCAGGATTGCCACCATCAATGCGGAATCGCGTTGAACGGTGGTCGTACCAACGATAAAGTATGGTGAATCCAAATAAACGTTGCTTCTGAACGCGGACGATCGTAACCAGGTAAAGCCTAAAAGGGGTGTGAGAAGCAGCGTACCATGAGACAACCATGGGCATTTTGCACCGCTCCTAACAGGCAAAGTGGCAAAGCCGTGCTGGAAGAATCAACCGAGGGTCCGTCTCCGTTAAACCGCGCGGGTCGCCGCGCGTCGGATGCGCTTCTCGATCATCTCGCGTCAATGATTCTAAAGGGCGAGCTCATCACCGGGAACCCGTTGCCGTCCGAGCGTGAGTTGATGAAGCAGTACGGCGTCAGCCGCTCCGTCGTGCGCGAAACCATCATCGCGTTGGCCAGCCGGGGCTTGCTCAAAACCAGCCCGGGTTTCCGCCCGGTCGTCAACAAGCCCGACTACGATTCCGCGTTGGATTCGGTAGGCCGGCTGGTCGCGCACCTGACGACGGATGAGGAAGGCGTAAAGAATATCTTTGAGAGCCGGGTGTTTTTTGAAGGCTCGCTGGCGCGCTGGGCGGCCTTAAACGCGCGCAAGGATGACATCCGGGAACTTGAGGAGAAATTGGCCCGCAACCGGGAAGCGGTCGGGGTGCGGCGAGTCTTCGAGGCAACCGACGTCGCGTTTCATAACGTGCTCTACACGATTCCACGCAACCCGGTGTATCCGGCGATTCACCGGGCCTACGTCGATTGGTTAAAAAAACCATGGTCATCGATCGAAGGCACGGCCGAAATCGACCTGATGATGTGCGCGGGGCACGAAGGCATCTTCAAGGCAATCGTTAATCGCGATCCCGACCTGGCCGAGGAATCGTTGCGGCGCCACCTGACCACGGCTTGGGAATTCGTCCGGTCAACCTTCGACTTTCAGGCCTGGGCCGGCGGCCCGGGGCGAACGT